>JAGXOF010000199.1 GCA_023660035.1 Dehalococcoidia bacterium LH_S1 | reverse complement strand
CTTGAAGAACTCCCACGACTGTTTTCAGATCGTCGGTCCAAACAAGAGAAAAATGAAGAAGAACTCCGATCGCAACTATACCAGCAGATCGGCCAACTCAAGGTAGAACTTGACTGGCTGAAAAAAAAATCTCAGATGCTCCGTTGAGGAGAAAAAGATGTTGATCGAACCTGAGAATACCATGATCCCTGTATATCGGCAGTGTGAGCTGGCGGGACTTTCCCAATCATCCTACTACTACTGTTCTAATAGGGATGATAGCTATAATGTCATGCTGATGAACCTGATCGATGAGCAATATACCCGGACACCCTTTTATGGTGTTCCTCGTATGACAGCCTTGCTTAGACGACAGGGCAATCAGGTCAACCCTAAACGAATCCGTCGTTTAATGCGACTGATGGGTATTGAGGCGATCTATCCAAAACCGCGGCTGAGTAAGTCCCAAAAGGAACACACAAAATATTCCTACCTGCTCAGAGGATTGAACATTGACCATTCCAATCAGGTATGGTGTGTCGACATTACGTATATCAGGATGCTCCATGGTTTTGTCTATCTGGTGGCCATCATGGACTGGTTCAGCCGTTATGTGCTCTCCTGGGAGCTTTCTACGACGTTAGAGACGGGATTCTGTATACAGGCCTTACGGAAAGCCCTCGAACATGCAAGCCCTGAGATCTTCAATTCTGACCAGGGTGTACAGTTTACGAGTCAGGAATTTACGAGCATTCTTTTGAGTGCTGGAATCAAAATCAGCATGGACGGTCGTGGTCGTGTCTACGACAACATCTTTGTGGAGCGACTCTGGAGAATAGTGAAATACGAAGAAGTCTATCTCCATGATTACCGGACTGTTTCAGAAGCACGTTCACTTCTGTCCAGCTACTTTCACTTTTACAACATGGAGAGAATCCATGAATCACTTGGATATCTTACTCCCCACGAAGTATATTACGCCAAAGAACTATTAACCGCAGAACAGGCTTGCTATCCGATGCACCTTAAACAACCCTGTTTTTTGTCTTGACTATGGGGAGAACCTTA
>JAGXOF010000198.1 GCA_023660035.1 Dehalococcoidia bacterium LH_S1 | reverse complement strand
CTGGTGCTACTGTGGAAGAAACAACTCAAAGAATGAAAGAAACCATGGAATTTCACATTGAAGGTTTAGAAAGAGAAAAGATGCCTATCCCTGAACCCTCCACTGCTGCTGTTTCTATTGAAGTAGCAGCATAATGTAAAGGGATGGCCTACCCTAAGGGCTCCATCGTAATCCTCAACTGGAACGAGCTTGATTTCTTCTCATGCAAAGCATGATATAATTCAAGCAATTAGCTAAATTGGAGTGAAGGATGCCAAAATCTAAAATCAAGTTTACTCAAGTCAGAGGTTAGGGAAGCTACATCTTGCTCCTCTAAATGTTGTCCTTTCCCAGGAAGATGTAATTCAGCCAGATATTTTGTTTATTTCCAAAGAGCGCTCCCATATTATCACCGATAAGAATATTCAAGAGGCTCCTAACCTCATAGTTGAAATACTTTCTTCAGCTACAGCAGAAAGGGATAAAGGTGAAAGGACTTTCCCTTAAATTAGAGGGAATCTTTTAAAGCAGTGAATCTGAATCTATTACTGATAATCCTTAACACATCATGGATTATCCCATAGAATAGTAATTAGAACACTGGGAATTGAGCAATGACAAAAGCTAAAGTAGAACTGAATAGTGCGATTATTACACCAAATTTAGATATATATTATATCCCCTCAAGGTACCCTAATGCGTATCCCTCTGGTGCACCAGTGGATAAATTCGATGAAGAAATGGCAGAGGAGGCGGTAAGATTTGCAGCGGAAATTAATGCATTTGCAAGAAAGTAAGATAAAAAATTTTAGAAAAAGCGTTGAGGGAAAAAGTTGCAATTGAGCCAGAGTCTATCATATTATTCGGCTCTTTTGCAAAAGGGAATTATACTGAGAGCAGCGATGTTGATATATTAATTGTATTAAGGAGCGATTTGGGTTGGTTTGATAGGCAACTCTTAGTAAGCGGTGTAGACGCTATTATATATACTCCCCAAACCTGCATGAAGCACATAGGATGTTTAAGGTTCTCCCCATAGTCAAGACAAAAAACAGGGTTGTTTAAGGTGCATCGGAT
>JAGXOF010000197.1 GCA_023660035.1 Dehalococcoidia bacterium LH_S1 | reverse complement strand
TTCGGACTCGGGTGCTTCCAATGAGGCAGTGCTAATGAGCGTTGTCGAAACCGGCATCTTGAACGATGTTGAGCCACTGGATATCTTCAGGGCTTCACCAATAAAGACCTTGACTTCATTTGGCGAGTTGCCGGAGCCAAGACCACCACCATGAACTGAGAGAACTTTTTTGGAAAACTTACCTGTTACAATCCCGTTTTATCTTTAAGCAGCCTTGGGTTAATTTAAACAGGCTTAAAATACTCGATGTCATGAATATTTCCCTGGCGCTCATCGCGCCACTTAGCCTCCACCCTCATTCCAATCCTTACTCGATCCTTAACCTTCTCAATATTCGAGAGATCGATACCACCGATGAAATGGGAAAGGGCAACATCAGTGCCATCCAAATCTATCAGTCCTGATATATAAGGAGGAGGCATAGGCTGTCCCGAAAACTCAAAAGTAATCAATGACCAGGTTCTAATTGTCCCTTTATCACTCACTTGAACCCATTCGGTAGTTTCCTCAAAGCAGCGGGGGCAGAATTTTCTCGCTGGCACAAGCACACGATTGCACTTAGGGCACTTCGTTCCCATTATCTTCTTATCCTTAAGCTCTTCAAAAAATCTCGTAAAAACTGGTCCTAAAGCCCACCTATAAGGGAGAGAAATACTTCCTTCTAAAATCTTTGGCTTCTCTTTTGCCATTTCTAAAACCTCCTTCTATAATTCGCTGCCAAGAATCATGATGCCATTAAACTGGTCTGCCCCTCCCATAGCATGAGATAGAGCCATTCTTGCCCCTGGTATCTGACGTTCTTCAGCTCTACCCGTTACCTGGAGGGCTGCTTCACCAACCCGAATGAGTCCAGTAGCACCTATTGGGTTAGTGCACAGGACACCCCCTGAAGGGTCACAGGGTAATTCACCTCCCCTCAATACAACACCATCCTCTACTAATTTACAGGCTTCTCCCCTATCACAGAAACCAAAACATTCATATAAGATAAGCTCCTGGTAAGTAAAGGGGTTATATACTTCGGCAACATCAACAGGCTGTCCAAAAAGTCCGGTAGAGAGGTAGCTGGTGGCAGGGCAAGTAA
>JAGXOF010000196.1 GCA_023660035.1 Dehalococcoidia bacterium LH_S1 | reverse complement strand
AACCGCGATATTCATCAATTCACCCCCCATTCTGTTATACCCTTCGAGTACTAATATCCTTGCTCTGGATTATATCAGAAAGCGAACTTATCAGGCCATCTCTTTTCAGTCTACAAGTTCCATGTAAGTCCAGACATTTAGATTTCTCAACAAACTCAATAAACTTATTGACTCCTTGATACCATCCGCTGTTTATGATAACCTGTAGCTGTTTCGAGAACAATACTCATGCCAAAATCACACCTGATACTGCTTCACGCACCTTCGAACTACGATTTTCGGAGGCGGCCTATTTTATACGGACCTATTAGCGATCTCATCCCACCTACTTCGATTTTTGAGATGTACCCCATTGGCTTTGTGAGCATTGGCGCTTATCTGGAGCACAACGGGTTCCACACGAGAATTATAAACATAGCCAACCGGATGTTGCAAAGCCGAAAATTCAACGTTGAGAAATTCATCAGTAATCTCTCATCCAATGCTTTTGGAATCGACCTGCACTGGTTACCACATGCTCACGGTAGCCTGGAAATAGCCAGAATCGTGAAGAAATATCATCCCTCGGCGCCAGTGATTTTCGGTGGGCTGTCCTCCAGTTATTTCCACGAGGAGTTAATCAAGTATCCGCAGGTTGATTTTGTTGTGAGGGGTGACTCCGCAGAGGTGCCCATGGCGGAGTTAATGAAAAGGCTAAGGGATAAAACCCCGTTCGATGACGTGCCGAATTTAAGCTGGAAGGATGACAGCGGAGTGCCACATCACAATCCCTTGACCTGGGTTCCGGGCAACCTGAACGGAGTGCCGCTGGATTACGACTATCCTACCAAGTCAGTGCTGAAATATCGTGATTTAAGCAGCATAATTCCCTTTAAGAACTGGCTTAAGTATCCCATTACCATGGCCCTTTCCTGCCGTGGATGCACACATAACTGCGTAACCTGTGGGGGGTCGGAATACGCGTACAGAAACTCATATCAGCGGGAACAGCCTGCATATCGGAGCCCCCGGCTTATCGCCAGGGATGTACGAAGCATTCAACGGTATCTTAGTGCGCCGGTCTTTATAATCGGCGATATCCGGCA
>JAGXOF010000195.1 GCA_023660035.1 Dehalococcoidia bacterium LH_S1 | reverse complement strand
GCCCTGATTTCGGGAAAACGTAGCTAATTTCCCTGAAAATGTAGAAAGTCGGGAAACCAGCAGCTCATTGAGATCATTTCCTTAGGATCTGTGAATTTATTTCCGAGCGATCCCTAAGAATACCCTGGGCACTCACTATGATCTTTTTTTACCATGAAGAATACGAAGACAAAGAAAAAATGCTTTGCGCTCTTCGTGTTCTTCGTGGTGATTAATAATAAAATCGCTTAAGCCAATGAATCAACAAAATTCTTTAACATTCCGTTAAATGACTCTACGTTCTCCCACATGACAAAATGTCCGGAATCTTCAATCAATGCCAGTTCCGCACCTGCGATATGATCTTTCATAAATTCTGAGAAGGGAGGAGGTGTCATCTTGTCGTCGTCTCCGCATATCAACAGCGTCGGCACATCGATGCCGGTAATCTCTTCAGTAATATCGAGTCTGTCGCAGGAGAGAAAATCACCATAAACCACATTCGGACCTGCCTTCGAGACAGCCTCTGTTACAGAGGGGAGGAACTTTTCCCGATTCTTTTTCGTAACCGAAAGTTTGGCAATAAGAGCCAGGGTCGAGGCGGGCTCGTTTCGTATGCCGTCGAGGATCAACGCATTGACGGGCATTCTAACACCACCACCCACAGGGACTATCCCTGACAGCATTGCGCCATATGTGACAGCGAAAGTCAGGCTTATGGCAGCGCCGAGGGAATGACCGACAAGGACAGGTCTTTGCAATCCAAGCCCTTCAGCGATCTTCTTTACCCATTCCACATAGAGCCCCACTTCCTCTTCTCCCTTTCCTTCGGACTGCCCGTGGCCCGGGAGATCAAGAGCCACGATATTATAATTACCCTGTAACCTTTCATACTGGTTTTTCCAAAGCGTGTGATCACAGCCCGAACCGTGAACAAAGACCAGGCTTTTTCTGTTTTTAGAAAAGCCCTCATCATTTACCCAACAGGCAATCTTCAGACCGTCTATTTCCTGAAACGTAATCATGAGATCCTCCTAAGGCGGCAAAGCCGCAATGGATTAAGGATTAGGCGCTTAGCGCCTCAACATCGACAAAATGTTGTCGATGTGACTCCAATATT
>JAGXOF010000194.1 GCA_023660035.1 Dehalococcoidia bacterium LH_S1 | reverse complement strand
AATACCAGTTTACACTCTCTTAAGCAAGGAGCATTACTTATTGAGCACTACCAGACATTGAACACCCTCCTTTTTCTTGATACATGTGCTCCTCGTTTGGTGCTTTGGGATGACTTTGAGATGGCTACACATCCGAGCTTGCTCAGAGGGTTGCTGCAATGGCTATCTGGCAAAAGCTGGCAAGTAGTACTTGCTACGCATAGCATAGATGTCTTGTATGAACTGACTGAGATTAGCCCTGAGGATACCTCGATAATGCAGTTGAAAAAGACGGGGGAGGATATCTTAACGTACAGGACGCTGACGCTCGATGAGGTCGATGATTTTTTAAGCGCTGGTCATGATCCGCGTCTTCTTGTCGATGATATGAATGCAGTGAGATGAGATTAATCAGAGAACTTAAAGAGATTGGCGGAGAACGCCCCAATATTATCATTGTCCTTACGGGAGAGAGGTATACGGAAAGGCATATACTTACAACACTCTGCCCAAAATACAACGGGCAAGGCAAATTTTTGTGGTTCCCTGACGTGTCTAAAGGCGGAAAGCAAACAGGAGAGGCTGCCCTTAATATCATCGATTATTATGCGAGGAAACTGAAGTATGAAAGTTTCTTGTTTTTGGTGGATAGGGAACACTTTTACGATACCGTAGAAGAGCAACTTCGTAAACATTTGGAGAACAAGGTGAAAATGAGAGTTGAGGCAACTCATGATCTTGTATCTGGCAAGGCATTTCTCATTACAGGTTATGCAGGAGGACGTGTGGTCCAGATTTGGGCAGTTGTGCAAGGCAGAATCAAGAAGCTTGAAGAGGAAATGTCAGATCTAATATGGTTCAAATTTGGAGAGAGGATAAAGCCTGAAAAACGTGAGATAAGGAGCTTCGTAAAACGAAGGTATCCAAATATGAAGGGCGGCAAGTACTATCAGACCCTTCTAGAGGATGCATCTAAAAAGTATTTAGAACAAGCGCTTCCAGGTTTGTGTACTGCTCTGAAGAGAATGGAGGATGTGGATTAGCCGGGGAGTGTGTCAATTACTTCATCGTTATCAGGCTGTCCAAAAAGTCCGGTAGAGAGGTAGCTGGTGGCAGGGCAAGTAAGG
>JAGXOF010000193.1 GCA_023660035.1 Dehalococcoidia bacterium LH_S1 | reverse complement strand
GCCCCTGCGTGTCATTCCGAATTTAGTTCGGAATGACATCTTCAGCATGACAGTTATCGGTGAGCAGTCGTGAAAAAGGCTGGCAGTTACACCTGGATGCTGAAAGCTGCCGACTGTCGGCTAAAGACTAACTCGAAAGGAGGTGAGAGGAAAGGGGAAAATTAAAAATGAAGAAACAAAGGTGAGAAATTGGTCCGCCAGAGGCGGATCGAAAGTTCCGCGGAGGGCGGACAAGGGTTGACAGGTACTGAAGACTGTAGTCTGTCGACTAAAGAATAAAATGAAAGGAGAGTGTAGATGAAGACAAAGAGAACAATACTTAGCGTATTGATGACGCTGGTTATGGTAGCGAGTTTGTGCGCGGTAGCGGCTGCGCCGGCGAGCGCACAGGGGATTAGTTTGGATCCTACCTCGGGAAAGGTAGGAACTCTGGTAACGATCGAGGTTGAGGGTTTCGCAGAGGGACAGCCCCTCATTGTCTCCTATGATGGTGCGGAAGTAGCTACCACCCCGTCTGCGCCGGAGACGGATGACAGCGGGGAGGCAACCGTTTATTTCAACGTCCCTGGGAGCATTCAGGGCGACCATACCGTGAAGGTTGCTGTTGGAGTTCAGCAAGCTACCGAGACCTTCGATGTTGACCCCAGTGTGAGCATTTCCCCTGCCACTGGCGCGACTGGATCGGCGGCAACGGCCACGTGCCGCGGCTTTGCTCCTGGGTACTCCATTGATGTCATGGCCACAGATCCTGATCCCGACGTTGTTTTGGGTAGTGGGAGTACGGATAGCAATGGAAGCGTCAATGTAAATTGTACGATGGACGCTGAGGGCACGATTAACGCTACAGACGGTGCAGGAAATGTTGCCTCCCGTGGGAACACCGCCGAATTTAATTTCGAACCTGGCATAACCCTTGACCCGGCGACCGGCCCTGCCCAGATCGACGTGACTGTATCGGGCAGTGACTTTACAGAAACCGGCGATCTCGGGTACAGTATTGCCGGTGGTGACTGGAAAGACTTTGATTCCGGGGACACGACTCTAAACGGTGACGGCGAATTTAAGAGTACTTTCACCCTGCCGGCGGGCCTGAGCATCGGTGGTAAGA
>JAGXOF010000192.1 GCA_023660035.1 Dehalococcoidia bacterium LH_S1 | reverse complement strand
GGTAATAACCATGAGAGTATGGTTCTATCCAAAATTGGAGGGGTATGACCGAAGAGAGAGAGAAGGTTCTTGAGACAGCCATTAGCCAGATCGAGAAGCGGTTTGGCAAAGGCTCTATCATGAGATTGGGAGAGGCCCAGGCTAAGGTAGCTGTTGAGGGCATCTCAACCGGATCATTGGCCTTGGATATAGCTCTGGGAATAGGGGGAGTGCCGCGGGGGCGGGTGACCGAGATATCCGGTGCTGAGGCAGCTGGGAAATCGACTCTGGCATATCATATAATGGCTGAGAGTCAGAAGGGCGGAGGCACTGCAGCATACGTCGATGTAGAGCATGCTCTTGATCCCCAATATGCTGCCGTTTGTGGTGTTGATATCAATAACCTTTTAGTGTCTCAGCCTGATACCGCTGAGCAAGCACTGGAAATAGTCGAGTCGCTTGTGCGAAGCGGGGCGGTGGATGTAGTAGTAATTGATAGTGTTGCTGCCCTGGTTCCGCGGGCCGAGGTCGAGGGAGATATGGGTGATGCTCAGGTAGGCGTTCAGGCCAGGCTCATGTCTCAAGCATTGAGGAAATTGACCCCCTCTACAAGCCAGTCCCGAACTGCTGTTGTTTTCATAAACCAGCTTAGAGAAAAGGTAGGGGTCATGTTTGGCAATCCTGAGGTGACCCCTGGGGGGAGAGCACTTAAATTCTATAGCTCTGTGCGAATAGACTTGAGGCGAGGAGAGCCCATAAAGCACGGCGATCAATCTGTCGGCGGCCGGGTAAAAGCAAAGGTAAACAAGAACAAGGTGGCACCACCGTTCAGAACAGCCGAGTTCGACATAATGTTTGGTGAGGGGATCAGGAGAGAGGCGGATATTCTTGAACTCGGTGTAGCCAAGGGAATAATAAGCAAGAGCGGGGCATATTTCTCTTTCGGCGAAACACGCTTGGGGCAGGGGCGTGAGAACGCTAAGGACTATCTGTGCCAAAACAGTGAGCTGGCCCAGGAGATAGAGGAGCAGATCAAAGGTGGGTCATCTGTGTTAACCCCGGAGCAAGAGTCTCCCCTATAACCCAAACTTCAAAGCCATTCCTCTAGCTCTCTCCGTTGTCCCCCTTCCT
>JAGXOF010000191.1 GCA_023660035.1 Dehalococcoidia bacterium LH_S1 | reverse complement strand
GGCAAAATCTCCGACCAGAGCCGTAAGAACACAAAGCAACCATTTCTTCGCTTCAATTTATGCTTTCTTCAAGCTCGAACAGCTTAAATTGAAGTACAAACTCAACCATTTTGCCTTGAGAACAAAACTCTACATGGAGGCCTTAAAATCAAGTTTTACTGAATTGCAAAAACTCAGTGCGTAACATCAGTTATATTAATAGAAACTGTGGGTGTTGGTCAGGACGAAGTAGATGTTGTGAAAACAGCCGATGTAGTGATGGTAGTTTGTGTGCCTGGGATGGGTGACAATATTCAGGCCATCAAGGCTGGAATTATGGAGATTGCGGATATCTTTGTTGTCAATAAGGCCGACCGTGAAGGATCTGAGCGGGCAGTCCTGGATATCCGGCTTGTGCTGAACATGAATATGGAAAAGGGGTTACAAATTCCTATAGTAAAGACTGTAGCTACTAAGGGTGAAGGCATCCCGGAGCTTGCCGCAAACCTTTTTGAAGTTCTTGAATCACAGGAAAGAGAGAACCTTCCTGGCAGGAAGAACGGATACGGGAAGAACTCACGGGCCTGTTGGATAAAGAAATGGCACACCGTGTGCGTGTGAAATTAGGCCAGAATAGCAAGCTGGATACTGCTGTAAAACAGGTTCTTGCCCGTGAGCGTGATCCATATTCGATTGTTCAGGAAATGGTTTCTGACTTTATACATTAGCACCCCACGCCACCGGGGTGGCGCTTTATCATAGAGCACCTTCTTTGAAGTTACTCAGAAGCAGCTTACAATTACCTTAAAAACTCATAAGTGGTGTAGTTCAATCCGCAGATCTTTGGTTATCTTACAGAAGCGATATGGGGAAAGAAATTATCAGACAGGATAAAGGGTATGTCAGTACGCTTTTTTTTAATCACCCGGAGAAGAAGAATGCCCTGAATGCAAATACCCTTTTGCCCTGGGCGACACGATTCACAAAATAGAGAAAGAAAATCAAATCAGGGTGATTGTTCTCAGGGGATCCGGCGACGCTGCTTTTTCATCCGGGATGGACCTTTCAATCAGGCAGGGGGAATTCCAGCGGGCCATTGAAGCGCTGAACTATTGTCTTGGAAACCTGATTAATTA
>JAGXOF010000190.1 GCA_023660035.1 Dehalococcoidia bacterium LH_S1 | reverse complement strand
GCTTCGCCCAGCGGAGTAACATAGAACTGACGGATGATGCGGTAAGGGTAGTCATCGAGTGCGTGCCGGGTGAGATTAATGCTGTTAGCGAGGAGGCAACCAGGCTAGGGGCCCGGGTTGAAGCGAGCTACGGCAGTCTGCTGCAGGTTACAGCCCCGATAGATAGCCTGAGTGCGCTGGCTGATACGCCAGCTATAAACTTTGTGCGCTTGCCTTATGCCCCATCCACACAGGCTACCAGCGAGGGATTAGAGCTTATCGGTGCAGATGATTGGCATGGTGTTGGCCTTAAAGGAGAGGGAGTAAGGGTTGGTATCCTCGATATGGGATTTTCGGAGTATACTGATCGCCAGAATGAAGGGGAATTACCTTCTGACATCAAGACCTGGTGGGCTCCAAGCAAGCGCGGCTGCGGCGGGCGGCAGAGCAAGCCAAGATCGAGCTATCCGACCGTCCCTACGCTACCGTCGAGGAAGACCATGTCGGTGAGGTAGACGGCCGGAGCTGCCACCTCTCTCTTGATGTATCCCGCGTCGATTTTGAACAGGATATGGACGAGTCCTTGGCCCAGACTATGAAGGCGGTGACCACGGCTCTGAACGATGCCGCAGTGCGGCCCAGCGAATTGGATAAGATCCTGTTGGTGGGAGGCTCGACCCGCATCCCCCGTGTCCGGCAGCTCCTGTGGGAACGACTGGCGCAGGAGCCCCATGGCGAAGTGGAGCCGGAGCTGTGTGTAGCCCTGGGTGCCGCGGTCCAGGCCGGAATCGAGATGGGTACAGAGGTCCAGTCGGTGCTGGTGGATATCACCCCTTATACCTTTGGGACCCAGGCCGTGGGCGAGCTTTATGGCCTCCCCTATGCGCACCAGTTCGTCCCCTTGATTCGACGCAATACCAAGCTCCCCGTTACCAAGGCCGAGATGTTTTACACATTGTATGAGGAGCAGGAACGTGTGGAGGTGGATGTCTATCAAGGGGAAGACGAGGATGCCCTCAATAACGTAAAGGTCGGTAGCTTCCTATTCGAAGGGCTTAATCAAAAGAAGGGGACACAGGAACAGGGTATTCTGCTTACGTACAGCCTGGACCTGGATGGCATCCTGCAGGTCCAGGCATTGGAGCGTGCCAC
>JAGXOF010000018.1 GCA_023660035.1 Dehalococcoidia bacterium LH_S1 | reverse complement strand
AGGGTAATTTCGGCAGCATAGATAATGATCCCCCTGCGGCTATGCGTTATACGGAGGCACGGCTGGCGGGGATTGCCGAGGAGATGCTGGCGGACATAGAGAAGGACACCGTTGACTTCGCAGGCAACTTCGATGGTTCCCTTTCGGAGCCAACCGTCCTTCCGGCGAGTCTCCCCGATTTGCTTTTGAACGGCGCTTCGGGCATTGCCGTTGGTATGGCCACCAACATTCCTCCACACAACCTCAGCGAGCTGTGTGATGCTATCGCTTGCCTCATTGACGACTCCGAGGCGACGGTCACCGACCTGGTGGAACTGGTTTCCGGTCCGGATTTCCCCACAGGTGGACTCATCCTGGGGAGAGAGGGAATAGAGAGCGCTTATACCACTGGCCGGGGCAAGGTGGTGATGAGGGCCAAGAGCCAGATTGAGGAAGTGGGCAAGGGGCGATACCAGATCGTCGTTACCGAGCTTCCCTATCAGACAAATAAGGCAGCATTAGTAGAAAGAATTGCTGATCTGGTGAAGAACAAGAAGATCGATGGGGTTAATGAGATCAGGGATGAGTCGGACAGGGAAGGAATCCGCGTTGTGGTGGAGCTCAGAAGGGATGCACAGCCGAGTCAGGTGGAGAACAACCTCTACAAACACACTCCTATGCAGTCGTCTTTCTTCGTCAATATGTTGGCCCTTGTGGACGGCGTTCCGAGGGTTGTCAACCTCAGAACAGCCCTGCAACACTATATCAAGTTCCGCCATGCTGTGATCACCCGCCGGTCTCAATTTGACTTAACGAAGGCACAGCAGAGGGCTCATATCCTTGAGGGACTAAAAACCGCTCTGGATTCGCTCGATGAGGTTATCGAGACCATCCGCAATTCGCCCAGTGCTGAGCAGGCGAGGACAAATCTGATGGAGAACTTCTCGCTCAGCCAGGAGCAGGCGCAGGCCATTTTGGATATGCAGTTGCGCCGTTTGGCTGCCCTGGAGCGGCAGAAGATCGAAGACGAATACTCCGAGCTGCTCCAGACAATAGCGTATCTGGAAGACCTGTTGGCCAACCCCAGGAAGATCGATTACCTTGTCAGAGAGGAGATTCTCCGGGTCAAGTCGAAGTACGGGGATGATCGACGCACTGAGATAAGCGAAGAGGAGGCAGAGGGCTTCAGGCCTGAAGATCTGATACCCCATCAGCAGGTGGTGGTTACCCTCAGCAACCGCGGGTATATCAAGCGACTTAACAGCGATACCTACAGGATCCAGCACCGTGGGGGCAAGGGACTCCGCGGAAAGGATATGAAGGGCACTGATGATGTGAGGGTATTGCTCGTGGCGGATACCCATGATACCCTGCTCTTCTTCACCAACCGGGGCCGTGTATTTCAGGCAAAGTGCTACCAGACTCCCCATGAGAGCACCCGGCAGGCCAGAGGGATACCTATCATCAATCTTATCCCGTTACAGGAAGACGAACTGGTAACTGCCATAATGTCGGCCGCTGATTTCCCTGAGGATGGATTCATACTGATGGGGAGCAGGAAAGGGGAGATAAAGAGATCGGAACTCAGCTATTTTGCCGCGGTGCGAAGTACCGGCATCATCGCCATGGATATCGAGAGGGATGATGACCTTATCTCCGTAAAGTCAGCCAAGGCCGATGACCATGTCATAATGGTCACTGAGAGCGGGCAATCTATCAGGTTTATGGTGGGAGAATTGCGCACTGCTTCGCGGGTAAGTGGGGGTGTGCGGGGTGTCAGGCTTCAAAAGGGAGACCGTGCGGTGGCCATGGAGGTAATCCGTCCCAAGAGCTTCCTGCTCACTGTTACGTCAAATGGCTATGGGAAACGGACGCCCATCGATGAATTTCGGCTTCAGACACGCGGTGGTATGGGTATTCGGGCCCACCATGTCAATGAGCGGACCGGTACAGTAGCGGATGCTGCTATTGTCGATCTATCACAGCAGCTAATGGTCACGACTAAGAGCGGCACGATTATCCGCATCCCTCTCAAGGGGATTTCAAGGCTTGGCAGGAGCACCCAGGGGGTAAGAACGATTCGCCTCAGCAAGGGTGATGCCGTGGCCTCCGTTGCCTTGCTCGACAAACCGTCGGTTTGTTAGGAGGTCAATCGATTTGGAAATCCTGAGAGACCTCGGGCTTACCTTTATCCCCCTGTTCGTGGCGATGGACCCTATTGGTATCCTGCCCTTCGTTATATCTCTTACGGGGGACATGGCACCTACCCAGCGGTCCAAGACCGTGCGCCATGCTATGCTCACTGCTTTGGCTCTCGGCCTGATCTTTATCGGAATCGGGAAAGGGGTATTCTCGCTGCTCAATATCAGCATGGCTGATTTCCTGGTAGCAGGAGGCATCATCCTGCTTGTTCTCGCAGTCCGGTACCTTATGACTGGCAAACTTGTGGAGTTCCAGCCGATGCTCGGTGGGGATATGATCGGGGTGGTTCCTATCGGGACCCCTCTGGTGGTGGGGCCAGCTGTACTTACCACGCTACTTCTGCTGACTGACCGGTTCCCCTTATGGATCCCCATTGTGGCTTTTATTCTTAATCTGCTTCTAGCATGGCTGGTTTTCTCTCAGGCCAATCGCGTGGTGAGGATTCTGAGAAGGGAAGGGGTAGGGGCGATCTCCCAGATAGCCAGTCTACTTCTGGCTGCTATTGCGGTTATGATGATCCGGCAAGGGCTTGTGGAGACATTAGGATTGTGAAGGGTAAACTGGTACTTCTGGCGGTTATTATTTTGGCTGCTATTTGCATTCCTGTTTCCGTAATTGCAGAGGGGATCGTGCTTAAAGATGTTCCTGTGAAAGGGGAGATTGACGATACCCAACATAATGTAGATATTGAGTGGTTGAGGGAGGAGATACTCACGGTATTCCAGGCGAACAGGGTTGATCAGATGCGGGTTGGTAATGAAGTTACCTATCATGCTCCTTATCTGCATTCGATGGAAGGGCCTCCGTCGAGTTTGCCTGGCTGGCTTCATTGGGCATGGGAAACCTTGTGGCATATCAAGGAACCAGTGCAGGTAAGATATCCACATCAGTTCTTCTGGGACTCCTGTAGTCATGCAATTACCCTTTCCCATTTAGCCCTCGATTTGGCTAAAGAGGAGGTCGAAAGCTTGCTGGCTGCATAGCATGAAAATGGGTTCATTCCGGCAAGTGCTCCCCTCTCTGAAAGAGTTCTATCTATACATCGACCGTGTACGCTGCCGCATGGGAGATATACCCCCCGAAATAATCATCTCATATGAATCGGGCAAGGACAGGGGCCCTCGAATACGACGTGGTTTACGGTAGGTCCAACGCTGTGCAGGTCTGGATGGGACCTATGGCCGAGGTGATGTTTGACTACTGGCGTCGGGATTGGGATATAGAGATGGTTTTTCACAGCGAACAGTTCCGGGTTAAGGAGCTTTTATTCTGCTGTATTTATGCTTAGAAGCTGGATGCCATGAGTTGCCTTTATTCAGTTGTGTGGAATGAGATAGAATCGCATTTCTTTTCGGAGAAGTCACTGGAAACCGAGCAAGCCATCTTGAGCAAAATGTATGATGAAGAATCGGGGCTCCTTTACAGTCTGGATGCACGACATAGTGAAGATGAGCTGATAGAGGTGAACACGGTTTCCTCTCTCATGCCGCCTATTCTTGATACCATCAGTGGGAAGCGAGTGGAGAGATTGGTAAATGAGCATCTCTTGGATCCAGATAGGTTCTGGACTGAGTATCCGGTTCCTGTTGCGACCGACCGTACCCCGAGACCCTCTGTATGTACTTCCGTATCACGCCCTTGTCACCCCTCTTGAGCCAGAGGTAGTCAAACCTGATCAGCACTTCTGTCAAAGACCGCGGTTTTTCACATTATAGAGTTTGTTGTGTTTGTTGATTCCATTGCTGGATGAACTCGATTAAGTATAATTACTGTGGGGACCGTTCCGAAGCAAGTTTAAAGTTCCCTTTATGTAGTTGCCTTTTTATTTTTAGTTGTGTTAAACTAACAAAGCAGTTTAAATAGGGGTGTGGGTATGAATAAATTAGAAGTGAACGAAACACCAGAAATAAGCAGTCCGTTTGGTGAGCCACTCACTGTCAAAATGCTCCTGGAAGCCGGTGTGCATTTTGGGCATCAGAGGAAACGCTGGAATCCCAAGATGAAAGAGTATGTATTTACTCAACGCAATGGCATCCATATAATTGACCTGCAGCAAACGTTGGGCAAGCTGGAGGAGGCTCGCGTTTTTGTAAGGGACTTGATTGCTGATGGGGGTGACATTGTTTTCGTGGGGACAAAAAAGCAGGCCAAAGATGCCATTGAGGAAGAGGCGCGGAGATGTGGTGCCTATTATGTAAGCAGACGCTGGCTGGGAGGAACACTTACGAATTTCTCCACGGTACAGTCGAGGATTGACTACCTTGTCCGCTTAGAGGATCGTCAGGCAAAAGGGGAACTAGCCTCCTTGCCCAAGAAAGAGGAATCTAAGTTGGAGAGGGAGATCAACCGTCTGAATCAGGCGTTCGGTGGTATCAAGGAGATGACGCAAGTTCCCTCTGCTATGTTTGTGGTTGATCCAATGCGGGAAAAGATCGCGATTGCTGAAGCCACACAATTGGGAGTGCCGATTGTGGCTATGGTGGATACTGATTGTGATCCGACAGTGGTTGATTATCCCATTCCCGCCAATGATGATGCCATAAAGTCTATCTGGCTTATATGTACCGTGATAGCTAATGCAGTGCTGGAAGGCAAGGCTGGAGCTGAATCCTTCGTCCCATCTGCGGAGGATGCAACAGCAGGGGGAGGTTCGGAGAGTGGTGAGGGAGAAGTTGATTTTATAGACACAGACAATGAAGAGTGAGAAAGGAGGGGGCTTTGCAGATTGCTGTTGAACAGATACGGGAACTACGGGAAAAAACCGGTGCTGGGCTTATGGATTGTAAGAAAGCCTTAATGACCAGCGAAGGTGACTTTGAGGCAGCTGTAGCAGCGTTGCGTGACCGCGGATACTCCATTGCTGAGAAGAAGAAAGAGCGTGCCATGGGGGATGGGTTGGTTGAATCATATGTGCACTCAGGAGGGCGTGTTGGTGCTTTGGTCCTCGTTACATGTGAGACTGACTTCGTTGCCCAAACCCCTGAGTTTAAAGAATTGGCTCATGATATAGCTATGCAGGTTACGGCTACCGATCCTCAGTATCTGTCTCCGGATGAAGTCCCTGAAGATAAAAACCCCGAGGAAGTTAGTCTCCTATCACAGCCCTTCATAAAGGACCCTCAGAAGACTATCAGCGATATTGTCGTTGAGACTATTACTAGGGTTGGAGAGAACGTCGGGGTTAGCAAGTTCTGCCGCTTCGAAACTGGAGGGGAATGAGCGAGCCTAAATACAAGCGCGTCCTGCTGAAGATCAGTGGTGAGGCACTTGCCAGGGGAGAACGGTTCGGTATAGACTCCAACGTAGTTGCGGGTATTTCACGGCAAATCAGTGAGGTAAAGGAAACAGGCACTGAAATTGCCATGGTGGTTGGTGGGGGGAATATATGGAGAGGGAATACCGCTGAAGCTGAGGGTATGGACCGTTCCACGGCTGATTATGCAGGAATGCTTGCTACGATGATAAATGCCTTGGCTCTGCAAGATGCCCTGGAGAAGCAGGGAGTAACAGTCAGGACTCAGAGCGCCATATCTATGGAGTCCGTGGCAGAGCCTTATATCAGGAGGCGTGCAATCCGCCACCTTGAGAAAGGGAGGGTTGTGATATTTGCTGCGGGGACCGGTAATCCCTATATGAGCACTGATACTGCTGCGGCCCTTAGAGCTGTGGATATAGGAGCTGAGATACTGTTGCTTGGGAAGAACAAGGTGGATGGGGTTTATGATTCCGATCCGCTGATTAACAAGGAAGCCAAGAAGCTCGACCGACTTACGTACGTGGAGGCTTTAGAGAAGCGACTGGAAGTGATGGATTCAACGGCCTTCGCACTTTGCATGGAGAACCACCTGCCCATACGGGTATTTAACCTTCAAGCTCCCCATGGAATAAAACAGGCAGTGGTGGGTGAAAGTACAGGTTCACTAGTCTCTGGTTGAGGGTAATATCATGATAGATGATGTCCTTAATACGGCTGAAGAAAAGATGGGAAAGGCCATTGAGATTTTTGGAAAGGAAATGGCAGGATTGCGCACAGGACGGGCTAGCCCGTCGCTGGTGGAGCGTATCCGTGCTGACTATTACGGGGTTCCTACCCCGCTGAATCAGATTGCCACCATCTCTGTCCCCGAGGCGCGAATGTTGACGATACAGCCCTGGGATAAATCATCCTTTCCCGATATCGAGAAAGCTATACAAAAGTCGGATATCGGACTAAACCCTTCGAGCGATGGCAATATCATAAGACTTGCAATACCGGAACTCAGCGAAGAGCGGAGGAAAGATCTGGTCAAGACGGTGCGGCGGAGGGAGGAAGATGAGCGAGTCGCTATTCGCAATGTAAGGCGTGAGGCATTGGAAAAGTTACGCCAGATGCAAAAGGATAAAGAGATATCCGAGGATGAAGAAAAACGCGCCGAACAGGATCTCCAGAAACTGACCGATAAATATATTGAGCAGATTGACTCGATCGGCAAAGACAAAGAGCGAGAGATTATGGAGGACTAGTGGAGATGATCGATGAAGCACTCAGTGCGTAATTCGATGTCAGTGGCTGAGCTAAGTTCTCCTCAGAGCAGCATGAGTTCGATCCCTAGTCATGTTGCTATTATTATGGATGGTAATGGGAGATGGGCCCAGAGCAGGGGCCTGACCCGGCTTGAGGGGCACTCAGCAGGTACCGATAACGTCCACCATGTTGTTCAGGTATTTGCCGATTACGGTATTAAGTATCTTACCCTCTATGCTTTCTCCACTGAGAACTGGACCCGCCCGAATGAAGAGGTTCAAGGGCTTTTTCAAATCCTCGAAGGGATCATTGATAAAGAGGCGGAGAGTCTTCACAAAGAGAATGTTAAATTGATGCACTTGGGAACCCTTGGCGGATTGACAGAGGAATTACAGAAGAAGATTAAGGATGGAGTTGAGCTGACCAAGAATAATACGCGAATGACCCTTAATCTGGCATTCAACTACGGTGGTCGTTCGGAGATATTGAATGCTGTGCGCAGGATCATCGAGGATGGCTTGTCAGTAGATGATATTAATGAAGCGACCTTTCACCGCTATCTCCTTACCAGTGAATTGCCTGACCCCGATCTGATTATCCGTACTGCCGGGGAAATACGCCTTTCCAATTTCCTTATCTGGCAGGCTGCCTATAGTGAGTATTATTCTACTCCGACCCCTTGGCCGGATCTTAGAGAGGGTGATATAAAACAGGCGCTCCTGGAGTACAGTCGACGAGAGCGCCGGTTTGGTGGGGTGCGGTCAAATAAGTAGGCCTTTTTAGACGGTCTATGTGCCTTGCCCTGCAGATGTCCACAGTAGTATGCTCCGACAAAGACTCATAAGCGCAGCCGCTTTCCTTCCCATAATCGCAGTATCTATCTGGTTCGGTGATATCTGGTTTTCCCTTGTTGTGGGTGCAGCGGCTTTTTTGGGATTCTATGAATTCCATCAATTAGTCCGTAAAAAGGGACAAACCCCCCCGCTATTTCCCGGCTTGCTTTTGATAGCAGCCATTATGTATTTTGCCCATCGTGGGGAAATCTACAATGTGTGGCTATTACCAGCGATTGTACTGTTCCCACTTGTTTGGGTTGTTTTGCGCTCGCTCATTTCTCATACCGGTGCTGAGGGGGCATTTGGTGATTGGCTCTGGACCATGGGGGGCACAATCTATGTGGGATGGCTACTGAGTTTCTGGATACTTCTCCGAGGGACTTTTGGGTGGGAATGGACATTGCTGTCTATCCTTTCGACCTTTGCTGTGGACAGCGCCGCTTATTTTATCGGCCGGGCATGGGGGAAACACCCGCTATCTCTGGGTATAAGTCCGGGCAAGAGTTGTGAGGGGGCGGTTGGCGGTATAATTGGTGGTGTTGCAGCAGTGATTATTCTCAGCTATCTCCTGGGATTGATCGAGGCTTCTCCTTTTTCCGGTATCCTGGGAACACATTTAGAGGTCTGGAAAGTACTTGTTCTCGGGGTTCTTGTTAGCATTTTCGCTCAGGTAGGCGACCTTGCCGAATCGATGCTGAAACGAGGAGTTGGGGCAGGAGAATCCAGCAAACTTATTCCCGGGCACGGCGGCATACTTGACCGCCTGGACAGTCTTCTTTTTACTGGTGTGCTGGCATATTATTGTTTGTATGTGGTTATCTGATGAAGAGAATCGCCCTGCTTGGTTCGACCGGCTCCATTGGTCGGCAGACGCTGGAAGTGGCTCGGGCATTCCCGGAGCGCCTTCGTGTGGAGGCATTAGCGGCCGGAAGTAACACTGCGCTGCTGGAGAAGCAGGCTGAGGAATTTCAGCCCGGACTGGTCCATGTCGGTGAGAAAGGGCCATCTTTGGAGGAGATTGCAACTCACCCTGATGTTGACCTGGTGATGGTAGCAACATCGGGGAAAGCTGGTTTGATTCCCCTTCTGTCCGCAATTCGCAACAGGAAGCTTGTGGCCCTGGCCAACAAGGAATCACTGGTTATAGCGGGAAAGCTGGTGATGGAGGAAGCACGGGCCCATAATGTTGAGATTCGACCCGTTGACAGCGAGCACAGCGCTATCTGGCAATGTTTACAGGGGGAAAAGGAGAATGAAGTGGAGGAGATTGGGCTCACAGCCTCCGGCGGGCCCTTCAAAGACACCTCGCAGGAAGAACTTGCCAAAGTAACCCCAGTTGAAGCATTGAATCATCCGACATGGAAGATGGGGCGCAAGGTGACAGTGGATTCAGCCAATCTTATGAACAAAGGCATGGAGGTTATCGAGGCCCATTGGCTTTTCGGGGCTCCTTTCGATAAAATCAAAGTAGTGATTCATCCAGGTAGTATTGTCCACTCGATGGTCAAGTTCAGTGATGGCTCTATCAAGGCTCAGCTTGGCGAACCTGATATGCGACTTCCCATACAATACTCCCTTTCATACCCTGAGCGTTGGGAGAATGCCGGTTTGCCTCAACTCGATTTCGCCAGCTTGAGTTCACTGGTCTTTGACCCTGTTGATCTGGATAGGTTCCCTTGCCTCAGAATAGCCGTTGAGGCAGGGAGAGCGGGCAGTACTTACCCGGCTGTCCTGAGTGCAGCGGATGAGGTTGCAGTGGATCTTTTTCTCTCCGGAAAGATAGGCTTTATTGATATCGCGAGATTGCTCCATGACGTAATTGAGCAACACCATCAGATATCCGAGCCGACTTTGGAGGAGATCCTCGAGGCGGATGCTTGGGCAAGAGAGATAGCGCAGGGGTGGAGTAAATGAATATTATCTGGGGCGTAATCATCTTCGTCGTTATACTGGGTTTCCTTACATTTATCCACGAGCTGGGGCACTTCAGCACTGCCAAATGGCGGAAGGTGAAGGTCCTGGAATTCGGGATCGGGTACCCTCCGCGCATCTTCGCCTTCAGGCGAGGAGAGACGGAATATTCCATTAATGCGATTCCCTTCGGGGGGGTTACCAAAATGCTGGGGGAGGAGGATCCCTCTGAACCCCGGAGTCTGGCAAGGCAAGGGACTGCTAGCAGGATACTGATTTTGAGTGCCGGATCGCTGGTAATGTTGTTGTTTCCCCTGGTCATGTTCAGCATAGTGTATATGGTTCCTCACCCGGTGGTTGTGGGAGGGGAAGGGATCGAGGTAACAATGGTAAGCAACGATTCTCCCGCTCAGGAGGCCGGTGTTGAGGTTGGGAATGAGATCCTGGAGATAAACGGTAAAGCGGTTGAAAATTTCGATGAGCTAAAGCAAATCGTTAATAATAACCTGGGTCAGGAGATCACCGTGTTGGTGGAGCGGCAGGATGAGGAACAGATGCTGGGGATGGTTCCCAGACCAAATCCACCCCCTGATGAAGGAGCGTTGGGGATAGGACTCTCATGGGCTCGGACTATTACCGAGACTGAATGGCTTCTACCCTGGGATGCTGTGGCTTCGGGGGCAAAGGAAACATGGGATATGGTAGATGCAACAGTGCGCGGAATCGCGGCTCTTTTTCAGGGTCAGGCCTCACGCGAGCATATAGGCATAACCCCCGTCATTCAGGAGACAGGCAGGCTGGCAAGCATGGGAATAATGCCAGTTCTGCAATGGACAGGGCTTTTGAGCATCTTCCTTGGAGTTATGAACCTGCTTCCTGTCCCTGCTTTGGATGGGGGGAGAATAGCATTTGTGATCGTGGAAAAAATTCGGCGAGGCAAGAGAATATCACCTCAGAAAGAGGGGCTTATACACCTGATAGCTTTTGTGTTTTTGAACGCTGCCGGGGTGATGCTGATCCTCTATTTTGATCTTCCCCGGATCTTTAGCGGATTAAATATACTTCCGTAGTGATGATTGGGTTCCCGGTTCAAGATTGGATTGATTGGATATAGGAAAGAGATTTGCATCCGCCGTAGGCGGATAACCGTGAACGTTGAACTCGAATAATTATTATAGAACGTGATAAAATGATTAAACGCCGGGCTTCTAGACCTGTTCAGATTGGTGATGTGACGGTTGGTGGGGCTGCTGATGTCGTTGTGCAGTCCATGACCAAGACGGACACCCGCGACGTAAAATCCACCGTTGCCCAAATTGACCAGCTGGCCGAGCATGGATGCGGGATCGCGAGATTAGCTGTACCAGATATGGAGGCTGCTGAAGCTCTTGTTGACATAAAGGGCAAATCATCTCTCCCTATTATCGCTGATATCCATTTCGACTATAGGCTTGCATTGCATGCAATGGAAAGTGGAGTCGATGGATTGCGCCTGAATCCTGGAAACATCCGCGACCCCGAACATATCAAGAAGGTTGTGCAGGTAGCCAAAGAACGTGAAGTACCCATCCGTGTCGGGGTGAATGCAGGGAGCCTCCCGCCACTCGCTGAAGGTGAGGCACGCGGCAGCCATGTTGAGCGAATGGTCGATGCCGCTATGGGTAAGATTCAATTGTTGGAGAGCCTGGATTTCGAACTCATCAAGGTGTCAGTGAAGGCATTTGACGTGCTGGACACGATTGATGCGAACAAGGCGCTTGCCGAGCGGATACCATATCCGATTCACCTGGGGATCACTGAAGCGGGCACGCCTAGGAAAGGAACGATTCGAAGTGCCACGGGAATTGGTATACTGCTTTATGAAGGTATAGGCGATACAATACGTGTTTCCCTGACTGGCGACACTGTCGAGGAGGTACTCACCGGATATGAGATTCTTAAGTCGCTTAACCTGAGCAATCGCGGGCCTACGCTGGTTAGCTGCCCCACCTGTGGCCGCACTGAAGTTGACCTCGTTCCTCTGGTCAATGCGGTGGAGGAGCGGCTGGCAAAGATGGAGAAGTCGATAAAAGTGGCGGTGATGGGATGTGTTGTGAATGGTCCCGGCGAGGCAAAGGATGCTGATGTAGGCCTGGCGTGTGGGAGGGGGCGGGGGGTTATTTTCAAAAAAGGGGAAAAGATACTCACCGTGGAGGAAAAGGACTTCCTTGAGGCTTTGATGGCAGAGGTTGAGGCATTTTAGATCTGCGAAGGGAAAAATCATGCGAATAGAACCACTGAAATGGCAGGACGGAAAACTAAAGCTTCTCGACCAGACGAAGCTCCCTCTCGAAGAGGTCTATCTTGAACTTAGCCGATATCCCCAGGTAATCGAAGCGATAAAGAACATGCGGGTTCGCGGAGCCCCGGCCATTGCGGTAGCCGCAGTCTATGGGTTGGCACTGGCTGCTCAGTCCGTAGATGCAAACTCGCAGTTGGAATTCCGGAAGAGGATGAAATCTATCTCGAAGGAATTTGCTGCCACTCGTCCTACTGGGCACAATCTTTTTTATGCCCTTAAAAGGATGGAGGTAGCTATTGATAAAGGCTCAAGAATTGAAGGGATAAGGTCTTCTATATTTGAAGAGGCTGGACACATTGCACAGGAAGTAGCGGACGTTGACTGGCGGGTTGCCCAATCGGGTGCCGAACTCATCGAGGATGGATTTACCGTTTTGACCCATTGCAATGCCGGAGCACTTGCAACCGCCGGTTATGGCACGGTGATGGGGATGATCGGGGAAGCTTATGAGCAGGGGAAAAGGATTGGCGTGTTCGTAGATGAAACGCGCCCCTTGCTTCAAGGTGCGCGTCTAACGGCGTGGGAACTTGTGTATGCGGGCATACCGGCGACGTTGATAACTGATAATATGGCGGGACACTTTATGAAGCAGGGCAAGATCGATTGCGTTGTAGTAGGGGCTGACCGGGTAGCAGCCAACGGAGATGTGGCTAACAAAATCGGCACCTACAGCGTTGCGGTTCTGGCAAGGGAGAACTCAGTTCCCTTCTACGTTACTGTGCCTACCAGTACTATAGACCTTTCTCTGCCATCAGGAGAGGTTATACCCATTGAGGAGCGAAGTTCGGAGGAAGTAACTCACATTCAGGATTCGCATATCGCACCGGATGGTGTGAATGTAGCCAATCCGGCCTTCGATGTGACCCCGACCCGGTACTTGACCGCTATCATCACCGAAAATGGAATCGTTAGGGAACCAACGGAAGACAAAATACGGGGCTTGTTTTCCGGTTGATTACCCGCGGTAGGGGCGTCTGTGTTTACGTTAGGGCTTACCTGTAAGTGTTGCACGGGTTAATCGGTTAACACTGCGTCCCGAATCTGCTTAGGTGTGAGATCGGCGACTGTGGCAATAGCCACTCTGATTGAGGTATCCGCAGCTCCGTAGTAAACCAGTATCTCATCCTTATCTTCCAGTACCTTCTTGTCCTTTGCTGGTATTGCTCCACAGCTGAAAACCACATTTGGGACCCAGCAAGTATCGGGGTGGCCTATTTCACATTCTTCCACGGGCTCGAGCACAGGGTTAGGAGAACGGTAGAGAAGCACTGAGGTGTTGGCTAGGTCGAGCAACATGATGCCAAGGCGATAGATATGTGCATAGTCAACCCCGTGAGTAATGAGGAGCCATCCGTATTTAGCCTTGAGAGGTTGGGCTCCGGCACCTATCTTCACTGCATCCCACATCATCCCGGAGGTTGTTCCGGCCACTATTTTATGGTCCTTCCTGGGCCAGGGACACCGGATGTGTGGGGGCTTATCCACATATGCGGCACAACGCGATGGAGCATGGCAAACTCCCCATCAAATTGCTCGGGGAACATAGCCGCATCTTTGTTCGTAAAACCGGGGAAGATCAAACCATGTCTTCTCCATCTATTCCATCTAAAACTGAGAAAGTCCTGCACTGCTATAGAGGCCAGGCCAATTTGAGCAACTGTACTACTATATGCGGTATAGAGCATATAGATTCGGTGGCCTATCAAGGTCAATCTAGGGTCTTCACACCCTTTTTCCTCGCTTTTGGTAACTGGTTCAAAGATGGGACTCTCGAGTCTTTCGGGGGAAGTGAAGCCGTCATCACTCACTGCCAATCCAAGTCGGGAAATCTCATCGTCGCCAAATGCCCTGTAAACCAGATATACCTTATTACCGACGCCATTTGCCTGAGGCGTTTTACTAGCACACGGTGGTGTCCATTCTCAAAGATATTACGTGCTGAGAGAGGCTCGTTCCCCCAATACCCCTCCAGAGAATTTACTACCCTGAGGCCAAACTCTCTTCTGATGGCGGCAAATCTTTGCCATACTTTTCCGAATTTTTCTGCCTCTACAATATTCCTGGCAATGGTAGTAAGATACCGAAGTTTGGGAAACTCGCCCCCATACCTTTGTGCAGACTGGGTGCAATCACGCGGCAGGTTAGTCTGTCGAGTGCAGACGATTCCGCGATCTTCACAAGTGCTGGGAAATCATGGTGGCTGACTACCATTGGCTTTATAGGGCAGGTGGTAAAGTGTTCAGGCCGAGCATTTTCGGCTATGAGTCTTAGGATCTCTTTTACATACTCACTTTCCTCAACCCAGCTCGTTAGAGCAAGGATATCCAGCGGATCATAGTGCTGCAAGAGGTTAGAGAGATTAGTATCCCCCATTTTGGTAAGCAAGGAATAAGGGGGGTGCTGCCATAAAAGCCAGAAAGCCATTTCACTCGTTAGTGAAAATCCCTGTTCATGGGGAAAGTAGCGGAAAATGAAATTGCCCAATCCCCTTGTTCGCATCGCAGATGAGGGATTCCCTGTGGACGGAATCGTGACCTCCACTGTATGCAGGAAATCCTTTACGATCGTGGCTATCTCATTTGAGCGAGCACCTTGGGGCGCTTTCAAGGATCCGTATACAAATTGCTCAAAAGGGGTATCCACTTAGACCCACCTGTGGTATTATATGGGCATGGACTTACCCCCGAGACAAAGCATAAATGAAGAGTACTTCCCACGAAACCTTATGGAGTTTGACGAGTGGTTTTCAACCGAGGACGCGTGTGAGGCCTATCTGATCGCTATCAGGTGGCCGGAAGGTTTTCGATGCCCCCGTTGCGGGAATGACAGAGCGTGGAGGCGCAGACGACGTGTGATGGTATGTGGTAGTTGCCGTCACGAGAATCCTTTGACGGCGGGTACGATCTTTCATAAGACGCATAAGCCGCTACGTCTTTGGTTCAAGGCCATTTGGTGGTTGACGAGTCAGAAGTATGGAGCCAACGCTTTGGGTCTGAAGCGTGTGCTTGGTCTTGGGAGTTACGAGATGGCTTGGGTATGACTTCACAAGATACGCTGGGCGATGGTTCGTCCTGGTCGTGATCGCCTCAATGGCATCGTTGAGGTGGACGAGAGCTACATCGGTGGGCTCGAGGAAGGAGTTCGGGGTCGACGCGCGGAAAAGAAGGCTATCGTCGCGATTGCTGCCGAGGCACGTGGCAAGAGAGCCATAGGTCGAATTCGCTTACAACGCATACCAGACGTGTCAGCGCCCAGCCTCGAGGCCTTCCCTCGTCAGGCCATTGAAGTGGGTTCTACCGCGGGCGCCATCTTGACTATTACCTCGACGAGTTCACGTTCCGCTTCAACTGGAGGACATCAAGGCATCGCGGAAAGCTATTCTATCGCCTAATGCAGCACGCTGTCGACATCAAGCCGAGCACTTATGG
>JAGXOF010000189.1 GCA_023660035.1 Dehalococcoidia bacterium LH_S1 | reverse complement strand
GTTGGATACCCTGACACAGATATTCCAGCCTGAGAAGACTGTCCCTGCCGAGGTGAAGTACACCGACATTGGTGGTACGCCGGTGGGGTTTGGGAAGGGAGAAGGAATAGGTGGCGAGTTCCTCGGTCAGCTCAGCCAGGTCGATGCCCTGATCCACGTGGTACGCGCTTTCGAAGATGCGACTATTCCTCACATACAGGGTAGTGTTGACCCGGAGCGCGATATCGGGAACATGGAGATGGAATTGGCCTTCTCCGACATGGCAATCATCGAGCGAAGAATAAAGAGGATTCAGGACACACTGAAGGGTTCCAAGGCGCACGAGAGGGATGCTCTCTTAAAGGAACAATCTCTGCTGGATAAGAAACTGGGTGGTCTCCATCCCTCGGACATGGTGATCCTAGCTGCCAGGCCGAGCGTGGGCAAGACAAGTCTGGTCACGAACATCGCTAGGAACTGAGCCAAGTCCCAGCGCATGAGCAACGAGCATCATGTTCTGCGTCGCCAGGCCTGTATCAAACATATACCAGTCGCCTTTGTTCGTAACAGGCTTACCGCCTTCACATCCAGCCTTCCCTTTCTCCCCGCAAATAACTATTGTTAAAGGGCCATTTTGGCTCGCATCGAACGCCGGGTTGCCGGAACCAGCAGTATGGGCCAGCTTTTCCTTCGTTTCATAGTCACGTACAACCACGAACTTGCAGCATTGGCTATTCTTCCAAGAAGGGGCCCAGCGCCCTGCTTCCAGAACCATGTTGAGGTCTTCCTCGTTTACCGAGTCCGACTTAAGTCTACGAATGCTCCTTCGATCCTTGATAGCTTGCAGCACATCCATATAATGCCTCCTTCGAACCCCGAATTGCAAGCCCTGCTCAGCGGCTGATAGCTCCATTATACATTGAACAGGATGGTCATTATATCCCCATCCTGCACAATATAAGCCTTTCCCTCCATTCGCAGAAGTCCCTTATGGCGTGCCTCGGCCATACTTCCGATTTGCACTAACTCATTATATCCGATAACCTCAGCGCGGATAAACCCTCTCTCCATATCAGAGTGAATTGTGCCTGCAGCTTTCTGAGCACTTGTTCCCTTTCGGACAGCCCATGCCCTTACTTCATCGGACCCAGTGGTGAAG
>JAGXOF010000188.1 GCA_023660035.1 Dehalococcoidia bacterium LH_S1 | reverse complement strand
GCCATTGCCGCACCTCTCTGATGGTTCTACGACAATGGTAACTGATTTGTTTCCCGGGTGGATCAAAGACCGCGGTTAGGTGGTCAAAGATCGCGGTTAAAGCCCTGTTTACTGGGTCAAAGACCGCGGTTTTTCACAACGGTTCAGCCCTCCTGTCCTCATGGAGGAATGAATTACGGTGAAATTGTTTAAATGCCAGAACTGTGGTCAGTTATTGTACTTCGAGAACACATACTGTGAGCGTTGTGATTATAAGTTAGGCTACCTGAGTGATCACTTTACGTTATCGACCCTGACTCCAGCGGGCAACGGGTTGTGGCACGCCCTTGCCAACCCCAGCCAGCGATATCGTTACTGTGCCAACGCGGATTACGAAGCCTGTGACTGGCTAGTCCCAGAAGAATCACCCACCCCATTCTGTCAATGCTGGCACCTTAACCGGACAATACCAAATCTTAGCCAACCTGAGAACCGCCTACACTGGATAAAATTGGAAACGGCCAAGCACAGACTCGTTTACTCCCTATTAAACCTGGGGTTACCTGTCGTCAGCAAAGCCGATGAACCTGATACAGGACTGGCATTTGACTTTTTGGCCATGCCTGAAACGGAATTCCGAGAGAGCGCTGCAGTAGTCACCGGACATAGCCATGGTTTAATAACCGTCAACATCGCAGAGGCTGACGATGCGGAACGCGAACGTCAGAGGCTAACAATGACTGAGCCATATCGTACCCTGCTTGGGCACCTGCACCATGAGATTGGCCACTATTATTGGGACCGACTGGTAGACAATAGCTCATGGTTATCTTTGTTCCGTGAACAATTCGGCGATGAACGTGAGGACTATAGCCAGGCGCTGGAGAAGCACTATCAGGAAGGGCCTCCCGCTGAATGGTCAACACAATTTGTCAGTGCATATGCCAGCGCTCATCCCTGGGAAGATTAGGCCGCAACCTGGGCACATTACGGCACATTGTCGACACTCTGGAGACAGCTCACGCCTTTGGCCTTCGCTTGCGGCCTGCCCCACCAGATGGGTACTCCGAGACCACCGCCAATACACAAAGAGAAGCTGACACAATTCCGGCCCGGACGAGGCGGACCTAAATAAGCAGACCAAAATCCGCCGCAGGCATACTATTCACT
>JAGXOF010000187.1 GCA_023660035.1 Dehalococcoidia bacterium LH_S1 | reverse complement strand
GATAATTAATGGTCGATAGTCATTCTTCGACAGAAAAGGTTTTTAGACAGCCTGCATAACTACATTGTAGAATACTGCTGGTCATTACCGGTTACAGATAGGGGCAAGTTATCAGCAGTTTCAAGGACAGCGTAGGCGGCTTCTGATAAGGCTTGTGCATACATTGCTAAGGATGGGCGTTGCCATGACCTCTATGAACACTTGACGGGAACCGCCGAACGCGCCGCTGAGATGGCGGCGGAATTTAGGTGTGTTGAATGGGGATAGCCGACAGAACTATGGCGTGATTGAACAGTTGGAAGGAGCATACCTGATGGACACAGAGTTCATTGCTCACTATTGTGAACCAGACAAGAAACCCCAGAGTGTCCAGAAGCACCTTCAAGAGGTTTCAGAGGCCGCTTGCATTTTCGCCGGCAAGGTAGGGTTGTCTTCGATCGGAGAATTAGGGGGGCTTATACATGACTTTGGGAAATACCCGCTTATATACTTCTTTTCTTTCGTAGTACAATTCATCTAATTTCGCCATTGTGACCTTCCCCCCAGAGAAACCAACGGATCACACAACACTTCATGTAGCTTCAACGCTATTGGAAGAAACCAAAGTGCATTCTTCCGTACATCTGATACTTGTCCTGAAAGAGCGGCCTAAAGCGAGTTCTGTCTCTTACATCAGCCGGTGGCTGGACTGGCCTGATTTAATCCACAAGAAACCACAGATGGATAGGCGCCCAACTTGGACGGTCTTCAAATTCAGTTATACCCCCTTCACTTGTAATACAATATTGTCTCCATTCTCTAGGACAATGAAGAGGTTGACGATCATGACGAAAATCAACTATTCGCATTCTAAGAGGAGACTGCCAAGGCTGCCCTATAAGATAGAGCCATGTTTCACGAAAACCCTGTCGGAACGGTAGGTTTTACCTAAGTTCAGCTACGGTGTGGTCATCTGGATTGAATGTCCACGCATAGGCAAAATAGCCTTGCTTTTGGAGCCCAATCCGATACTGTGGGAACAAAATTCCACGTAATCCAGAGGACCATTGGTTGGTTCTTGTGTGGCTTTCGCAACAATAATCATTCACTCCTCCTGTATTGGTTCAGTCGTTTCCAGACAAATCGACCATACTAAAATGCGACAACTGTC
>JAGXOF010000186.1 GCA_023660035.1 Dehalococcoidia bacterium LH_S1 | reverse complement strand
CACAGAGGAGCCTCTTTCAAATAAAGAATTCCGTCATGCTCTCGCCTATGCGATAGATAGGGAATCCTTGGTGGAAACCGTGTTGAGAGGCCATGCTACTCCTGGCAGTGCTGGTATGGTACCGCCTGACAGTGAATGGTACAACCCGGACATCAAACAGTATGATTATGACCCGGGAAAGGCTAAAGAGATCCTCAAGGGACTGGGCTATGAATACAGCGATGGCTCCTTCACAAAAGACGGTGAGCCGTTGGAATTAGAATTGTTCACCTCCCAAGGTCTCCATTTCCCCGATGTTGCCGAGTTCGTTGAAGGACAGCTGGAGGAAATCGGTATAAGCGTTGATCTTAGAAGTCTTGAGGCCAAGTCGCTTGATGCCAGGGTTGAGGCCTGGGAGTTTGATCTCTCTGTGTACGGTCATGGTGGACTCTATGAGCCATCCATTCTCAACAAGGTAATAACTGGCGGAGGCTTCAACAGTGCCAGATATACGGAGAGTGAGGAACTGAACCAGCTTCTGGAGGCGCAGCTTAAGGAGATGGATCATTCGAAGAGGAAAGAGCTGGTAGGTCAAGTTCAGGATGTCTACGCCGAGGAACTTCCCGCTCTGACGCTCTATTATCCCAACTGGTACTGGGCGCATAACGGGGAGGTAGATATATTTTACACCAACGGTGGTGTTGCCGCTGGTATTCCTATTCCTTTAAATAAGAGGGCATTTGTGGAGTAGATAGCCTCTATCGTAGGTAGATAGTAAGTGCGGATGCTGAATGAGTCATTCAGCATCCGCTAAGGGAACTTGCTGAAGCTACGCTCTCTTCGTCTGAGGCTGAAGGAACATAGAGTAATGCACCAGGCTGGCAAGTTGTTGAGCAAGTGGAACCTTATAACATATTTGGTGGCACTTGTTATCATTCTGGCTGTCAATTTCCTCCTGCCCAGGATGATGCCCGGTGACCCTTTGATGGCCATTTATGGAGAGGATGCCCTGGTGCAGATGACACCTCAACTCAAGGAGCATCTGGTTGAGCGGTTTGCCCTCGATGAGCCGCTCTGGGAGCAACTTGGGGCGTATTTCTGGGGATTGGTCCAGGGTGATTGGGGATATTCTTATTACTACAATGCGCCGGTAAGCTTGGTGGTTGCAGGAAGGTTGCCCTGGAC
>JAGXOF010000185.1 GCA_023660035.1 Dehalococcoidia bacterium LH_S1 | reverse complement strand
TGAGAATGTTCACTCCTTTAACCGTTCGGCTCTCACTGTGGTCAAAGTGCCAGGTGATGATTTCGTTCTCATCTGTCCATTGCTTCTCCTGAATGGTATCATCAAAGATAAGAACCCCGTCTTCGGATTCGATGGAACGCACTGTGGGTTTGACCAGTAACCATGGTTCAGGGGAACCAAGATCAGAACCCGACAGAAACCGGGTGATTTGATCGTGGCTGACTGCGTTATCCATGAGTGCCGAGAGGCCGGTCGCTGTCGTTTGACCAAAAGAACTCAGAAGATAGTCTGTGTATAGCTCCAAAAAATATTTATCCATAACTCACTTAGAATATTACAACGAACCCTAGAAAGCAACTTTACACTCGCAGCTTATGGGGATGCGTAACATCACTTAATCAAGTAAAATGACCTCATATCTCAGAATGAAGGTCCGAGGCCGCTTCCAGCAAGCTGGCAGTATGTGGATGAGACGGGCTTGCAAGCAACTGAGAGGTACTCCCAATTTCCACAAGCCTTCCCTCGAAAAGTACCGCTATCCTGTCGCTTATCTTACGTGCTACCGCGATATCATGAGTTATGAATAGCATACTCAGTCCCCGATTTTCCTGTAAACCAAGCAGAAGCTTCAATATCTTGGCCTGTACGCTGGAATCCATGAAAGAGGTTGGTTCATCGGCGATGAGCACCTTCGGCTCGAGCACCAGCGCCCTGGCTATCGTCACCCTCTGCAATTCACCACCGCTTAGATGATGTGGGTATTCGCCTAGGAACTCTTCAGTGGAAGGCAGTTCCACCTCCTGCAAAGTTCGCTTCACTTTGCTCAATCTCTCCTCTTTGGTTCCAATACCCTGGATATCCAGAGGCTCCCTCACAGATTCAAATACCGTAAGACGATGGCTCAACGCCTCCCCGGGATTCTGAAAAATCATCTGCACCCGCTTGTGGAACTCTTTGTCTCTTTGTTTGACCCTCTCTTCCTCAAGGTAAATCTTGCCACCATCAGGATCGATAATGCCCGATATCGACTTTGCCAGGGTGGTCTTCCCCGAACCGCTCTGACCAACCAAGGCCAGGGTCTCCCCTCCATCAACCGTCAGGCTAACATTATCAACCGCCTTGAGGGAGCCAAAAGACTTGCTCAATCCCTCAACGGACATCGCCGGGATGATGC
>JAGXOF010000184.1 GCA_023660035.1 Dehalococcoidia bacterium LH_S1 | reverse complement strand
GTAAAACATCTGGATAATCTCAAGCAAATAATAGGACATACGTTTGATTGTCTATTCAAAAGGCTGAACTTCGCCAAGTCATGGGTAGATAAATTCCTCTCCCGGCTTTCCTTTGCTATGGGGAATTATGCACTTAACTATAACAGATTTTATGATGAAGATTCTTCTCGGCTATGCAGAGTATGTTATGAACATGGAAGACCAGGCATGGAGAAATGACAAAAATACTTCAGGCTGTCCAAAAAGTCCGTAGGGAGCTTGCTGAGGGTAGGGCATGCGAGGTATAAGGTATATAAAGGATGCTTCTGCCGTCGCTGGACGAATTCGTGCCTGAGAATCACGAGGCGCGGATTATCAATGAAGATGTTGAAGGTAATCATCTATGCCTATAGCCAGGAGATTTACAGTTCCCGAAGCATCGCCCAAGAGTTAAAGACGGATACGGCATTCATGTTTCTGTCGGGAATGCAGCCCCCCCCCCCGATTTTCGAACGATCTGCCTTTTCCGCTCTGAGCACAAGGAAAACGGGTCTACGCCAAACGAGTATACACAGTGGAGCCAGTTTGCCCGGGACGTATGACAAGTTAATGGAACAGGCTACGCCCCGGGATACAGGACGGAGATGTTATTGATTTTGGTCGGAGCAGCGGTGTAAAATTATAACAGAAGTAGCTGAAAGGGGGTGATCGTCTTCGAGGGATTAATCAATTAAAATGTCGGGGACGATTGATAGTCGTTGAACGTCTTCGGCACGGATAGGTTTTTGGACAGCCTGTTATACAATATAAACTGGAGGTATGAGATGGCCGAGATCTATGCTAAAAAAGCCTTAGAGGAAGACAAAATAGGAGAAGAAGATTGGAATAAGGAGCTGGGAAATGTATTAGCCCAACACCCCGAGCGACTTTCTCGCTTCTCCTCTGTCTCTGACCAAGAGATTAACAGGATCTATTCACCAAATGACGTGAAAGATCTTGACTATGAAAGAGATCTGGGATTCCCTAATCAATACCCATTTACCAGGGGTATTCACCCAACTATGTACCGGGGAAGACTATGGACTATGAGAATGTTTGCGGGTTTGGGCTCTGCCAAAGATACCAATGAGAGATTTCACCACCTTGTAAATGAGGGGGAGACCGGCCTATCCACAGCCTTTGATATGCCTACCTTAATGGGATATGA
>JAGXOF010000183.1 GCA_023660035.1 Dehalococcoidia bacterium LH_S1 | reverse complement strand
ACAAGTACATAGATATTGATATCAAGGGTACTGTTAACTTCTTGGAAGCGGCTAGAAAACGCAAAATAAAGCAATTTATCTTTGGCTCTTCCTCATCTGTTTATGGAGCTAACTCTAAAATTCCCTTCTCTGAAGAAGATAATATTGATTTGCAAATTTCTCCTTATGCCACAGCAAAGCGGGCTGCAGAAATTTACTGTGCCACATATCACCATCTTTATGGGATTCCGATAACAATCCTAAGATTCTTCACAGTTTATGGACCGAGGCAAAGACCGGACATGGCAATTCACAAATTCACTAAGCTAATGAGTGAAGGGAAACCCGTAACTATGTTTGGAAGCGGAGAATCTAAAAGGGATTATACGTATATAGACGATGCTGTCGAGGGCATAGTAAAATCGATAGAGCAGGCATATGGTTTCGAAACTTTCAATATCGGAAACTCAAAGATGCTAAAGCTACAAGAATTAATAGAAATCATAGCAGACAAGCTAAATGTTAAACCAAAAGTAGAACAGCTTTCAGAACAGCTCGGCGATGTACCTGTAACATGTGCTGATATATCAAAGGCAAAAAGGATGCTTGGATATAATCCCTCAACATCAATAAAGCAAGGAATTGAGAAGTTTATCAAATGGTACAAAGAAAGAAATGAAAATCTCAGCTCTAGCCTCTGAGTTATCTCATAATTGCCTCGGTAGACTTATCTATTAGATTTATTGGCTCAGTAGCAATTGTTACTAATTGCTTATTGCTTCACGCAGATAGACATTTCTATTTGATGGCTTAGGATACCGATTTGAATGTTAAAAGCCTTGTCTTCATGGTAAGAAAATGATCTACTCCCAAAGCCTCCATCATAATCCTCAATTGGAACGGGCTTGAGGATACTATAGAGTGCTTGAAATGAAAGTAAGGGATGTGATTGAATCTATAGAAGAGGACGGCTGGTATTTAGCAAGGACTAAAGGAGATCATAGGCAGTACAAACATCCTTTTAAGATTGGCTTGGTTACGATCGCCGGGCATTTGAATGATGATATTGCTAAAGGGGCTTTAAACAGTATTTTAAAGCAAGCTGGCTTGATGAAAGAAGGAGGAAAAGATGCATAAGTATACCATAATTATCGAAAAAGTGGAGGATAATTACTCCGCTTATTGTCCTGACCTACCTGGTTGCATTGCTA
>JAGXOF010000182.1 GCA_023660035.1 Dehalococcoidia bacterium LH_S1 | reverse complement strand
CAATGAAGGTGTACAGCAAGCGGAGAAATAAAACAATAGAGGTAGGATTATCCAATGATGCGCACTGAACAAATCTGGCTGAAACCCGACGAGAATATTGGCCATTTATGTCACCTTTCCAAGAATCTCTACAACGAAGCTAATTACATGATTCGTCAGGAGCTCTTCAAGGCCGACAGGTGGATTAGGTTTAACGAGCTGGACAGGCTACTTAAAGGGAGCGATAACTATAAAGCTCTACCAGCACAGACAGCACAACAGGTGCTACAACTCCTTGATAAGAGCTGGAAATCGTCCTTCAATGCGATAAAGGAGTGGAAAGCACACCCGGAGAAGTTCAAGGAAAAGCCTGTCTTCCCACATTACAAGAAGAAGAACGGCGAGCATATCCTTATATTCACAAGCCAGCAAGCCGAGATAAAAGACGGACTGCTCAAGCTCCCGAAATTGTTGGGACGTAATATAGAGACAAGATTGGACAATGCCACAAATCTGAGAGATGTGAGGATTGTTCCCAAAGGCGTTGGGTATACCTGCGAGATAGTCTACGAGAAGGAGGTAGAAGCCAATGATTTAGATAACAGCCGGGTCGCAGGAATTGATTTTGGGGTTCGCAATCTCATAGCTATGGCAAACAACATTGAAAGCCAGCCGATTGTTATTAAGGGTGGGGCGACAAAGTCCATAAATCAATACTACAACAAAGAGAGAGCAAGGCTTCAGAGCACCTATGATTTGCAAGGGAACAAGGATGGGCAAAAGCTGAGAAAACTAACTGATAAGCGCAACAAAAAGCTTCATGACCGGTTCCACAAGACAAGCCGTTTTGTGGTGAATTGGTGTGCTGAGAATAACATCGGGACGATAGTGATTGGGCATAGCGGTGACTGGAAGCAAGAATCTAACATGGGGAAGATGAATAACCAGAACTTTACTCAGATACCATTTTGGAAGCTATCCCGCCAAATCGCCTATAAAGGTGAGGAACGAGGGATAGATGTTATTCTCAAAGATGAGTCGCATACTTCGAAATGCAGCTTTCTGGATAGTGAGTCAGTAGAGCACCATGAAAGCTACACTGGCAGGCGGATAAAACGAGGTCTTTTTAGGTCGGCAAAAGGAATTATCATCAATGCTGATGTGCAAGCTGGCTATAACATAATTAAAAAAGCAATCCCGAAAGCGTTTGCGGACGGGATAGAGGGTGTAGGGTTACAC
>JAGXOF010000181.1 GCA_023660035.1 Dehalococcoidia bacterium LH_S1 | reverse complement strand
GCAAGCACTGGTATCAGCTATCATGAACTATATCCGGAAATTCAACGAAGAGGGGGCACGTCTTCCGTCGGACAAAAACAGCTGATATCATTTTTAGTTCAGTTAATAAACTGACAAAACACTAGAGTGGATGATTAGCAGTCTAAACGGGGAATTGAGCAGCCAACAGGCAAACCAACTTTGTCCCTTTTTGCCTTTGCCACTCTGAACATGAGTGGTTATAATAGTGGAAGGTAATAATGAGTGAACAGGATAAAAAGGGCGCCTATGCCGAAGCTGGCGTTAATATCGATGCCGCAAGCCAGGCACTGAAGTTCATCAAAAGCCATGCCCTCCCCACCCACCGCCCCGAGGTCCTTACCGACCTGGGCTTGTTCGGTGGCCTCTTTGAGCTCAAAGGGTACAGTAACCCTGTGCTGGTATCCAGTGCTGACGGGGTGGGGACGAAGCTCAAGATTGCCACTGCACTCGGCAAGCACGATACGATCGGCATGGACCTGGTGAACCACTGTGTGAATGACATTCTGACCTGCGGGGCTCACCCGCTCTTCTTCCTCGACTACATTGGAACGGGAAAGCTCGTCCCTGAGCAGGTAGGGGATGTTGTGAAAGGCCTGGCTGCGTCTTGCCAGGATACCGGATGCGCCCTCATCGGCGGGGAGACAGCAGAAATGCCCGGTCTTTATACTGGGGAGGACTATGATCTGGTGGGTTTCATCGTCGGAGCTGTGGAGAAGGACGGCATCATTGATGGGAAATCAATCAAGCCGGGCGATGCAATCATAGGCTTGCCGTCGAGCGGGCTGCACACGAATGGGTACTCGCTTGTGCGGAAGGTTTTTGAGATTAATTCCTCAACGCTTAACGAATTCCATGCGGAGCTCGGGTGCACATTGGGTGAGGAGTTGCTCCGACCTCACAGGTGCTACTACCGGGAGCTGAAGTCACTGCTTCCGCGAATAAAGGGCCTGGCTCACATAACGGGTGGGGGGCTGGTGGACAACATACCCCGCGTGTTTCAGTCGGGGCTTTCGGCATATATCAGAGAAGGAAGCTGGGATGTTTTGCCCGTTTTCCGGATGATCCAGAGGGAGGGGAAAATCAGCAGGAGCGAGATGTACCGCGTGTTCAACATGGGGGTTGGGATGGCGCTCTTCTGCTCGCCCGATGATATTGATGATGTGCTCGTGGCTTTGCCTGAGGCCGGGGTTATCGGGG
>JAGXOF010000180.1 GCA_023660035.1 Dehalococcoidia bacterium LH_S1 | reverse complement strand
TTGGACCGGGCGAGGATTTCCAGGACTATCCCCGTGATACCGAGCGGGACCTGGACTTCTTGCAGAGAGAAGGCGTCGATGTCGTGTTCATGCCCGAACCAGATGAGATGTACCCTGATGATTTTAACACATGGGTCGATGTAAGGGGTGTCACCGAGGTGCTGGAAGGCGCCTCTCGTCCCGAGCACTTCACTGGCGTGAGCACGGTTGTGACCAAGCTGTTTAACATCTTTGAACCCGATCGGGCTTATTTCGGGCAGAAGGATGCCCAACAGGCGGTGGTTATCAAGAGAATGGTAGCCGACCTCAATATGAATGTGGAGGTGGTCGTGTGCCCCACAGTGCGGGAGCCCGACGGACTAGCAATGAGCAGTCGAAATATCTATCTCGGTCAGGAGGAGCGCCAGTCCGCACTTGTATTGTGGAACTCGCTTAATCTCGCGCAAAGGCTATGGTCAGAGGGCGAGAGAGACGCGGAACAAATACGCCAGCAAATGCGGTCTTTCATTAAAAAAGAACCGCAGGCCGAGCTAGAGTACGTGAGCATCGCAGACGCGAAACTCCTGCGAGAAATGGATAACATTGACCGTCCGGCCGTGGTTTCTCTGGCAGTGCGAGTTGGCAAGGCTCGTTTAATAGACAATATTCCTCTGGGGTGTGAAATTGAAGATATTGGTAACTAACGACGACGGGGTTTATGCAGAAGGACTGTGGACTCTGGTAAGAGCGATCAAGGATAACGCTGATGTAGTGGTGGTTGCACCTGACCGCGAGCAAAGTGGAGTAGGGACATCAGTAACTCTTCATCAGCCATTGCGAATGAGGGAGGTAGAACCTCCTGTTAAGGGCATCGAGACCTACTGTGTAGAAGGAACCCCTGCTGATAGCGTCATACTTGGTCTCAGGATCCTTGCGAACGAGGATGTCGACATGGTTATGTCAGGGATAAACTACGGATTGAATCTGGGCAATGACGTCTTTATATCGGGGACAGTAGGGGGCGCGCTCCAGGGGCACTTCCACAACATTTCTTCCATTGCTCTCTCCTGTGAGTTTACGGATGGTACCGTGCAATTTGAGCCAGCCGCAAAACTGGCAAACTCGCTGACAAGGCACGTAAGCCAGAACGGTTTGCACCCTGGAACATTTCTCAATATTAATTTCCCGCTGTTGACGTCTGGAGAAATGCAGGGCATAGAGCTTACCCAAATTGGGAGCAGAGCCTACAGGG
>JAGXOF010000017.1 GCA_023660035.1 Dehalococcoidia bacterium LH_S1 | reverse complement strand
TGCAGTACAGCAATTGTCAATAGGATTTGCGTTCCTTGTCTGTCACCACAACTTGACCAGCGCCAGGTTCAAACAAAGCTGACTTACCTCTGGAAATGTCAAACATGTGCTAGAAGGCAAACAAAACGCTAAAACTTATCCTACCGCAACTCCTCCAGCATCTTTCCAATATCGTCAAACCAATACTGTCTATACTCGGCAGAAGCTTCTGAAATATCTTCAGGTCTCAGTAGCAATTTTATTCTAACTTTAAATCCATTGTGATTAAAAACCCTTTCTTTTCCGTTTTCTTCAAATAATTTTTTATAACCATCAATTTTTCGGTATGCGCTTGTATACTCTGTCCCTTTCGGATCGACGAAAACGATAAAGTACGCATTCCCTTTCGTTAACCAGAAAATGAAGTCGGGGTAGAAATTACAAATTTTGTTGACTTTAGAGTTATAGTATGGGATATAGACCTCGTCTAAGCTCTCATCCAATTTGCTGAAGGTCCACCAATCAAATTCCTTAAAATTGTTATCAGCTTTGGTTAAATAATCTTCCAAATCATTGACGAATCTCACTTCACTTGGGGTTTTAATTATGTGCTTGATATAATCTACCTTTTCATCGAGAGATAAAATAAGTGGAATGTAATAATGGTTGGCAATATACTTGATTTTGATTTTCTTATGGTCGCTTTCAAAATCCTCTTCGTCTCTCAGCGTTTTAGCCCTCTCTGTATATTCTTCCTGTGGTATTTCCCCATACTGCTCTTGTAATTCTTTTACCTGATTGGGATAATCTTTCACCTTGTCAATTTTCTTTTGGAACTCGTTAATATCTTTCAAATAAACCTTGATATTTTTAAAATGCCTTATCTCTTCCTTCACTTCCTTCAGCTCTTTAAACTCTTCTGCGGTAAGCGCGAAATATTCGAATATCCGTTGAGCAAGCAAATCTATGTTTTTAAAGCTTCTTTCGCTAAACCTGAAATTGCCTTGATTGCTCAACCTGTCTCTTAAAAGTCTTGTTTTCACTGGCTCTGTATCATACCTCATCAAGAATACTCTATCGTCTGGTATAAATTCGATAAATTTGTTGAGAATCTCAAAATCTATCTTAGATAACTCAAACTTTGCTCCTTCCCTCCCTTTGAAAATGGGTTGCTCTGCCTGCTTATAGGTTGGCACTAGCAAGTGGTTTTGTCCTTTGTAATTGATGAAAAGCGAGAGTTGTTGAGCTTCGCCTCCCCTTTTTCTCTCGTCCTGCAAGTCCTTAATCACATTCTTCAAGGCATTTCTATTCGTGCCAAATATAAATAAGGTCTCTAACGGCGGAACCCTATCTTTAATCCTGTTAAACAGGTCTTCGCTTATTTCTTTGGCATTATATAGAGACGGGAGCCTTTTCCTTTTATCCTTTATTGGCTCAACCCTTACTCCTCTGCCAACGGACTGTAAAATGAATTTCCGGGCATCTTCACCAATTCCGATGTTGATGTAGTTAATTACATTGGGTCTATTGGAATCCCACCCTTCATAAAAGCTACGAGAGCCCAGCAGTATGTTTATAGTGGAATCCTCTCTGTTTAAGCTCTCAAAATAACTTTCATCTTCAAACCTCTCATTTACTTCATATCCAGCAAATTCATCTTTCAGCCAGCTTGAGATGTCACCGATTTTTATTAGTGCGAAAGGTTTATCACTAACCTTGAGCTTGAAAGCCAACTCCTTTCTGTTGGAAGGCCTTACCAATACCTCGATCTCCCCGATTGCCTGCGAATTGTAGACATAGTTTAGAACGCTCTTTTTAGTTATGTTCTTAAAACTCGTCTCATCTATTTTTACTCTTTTGCCATCTTCAAACATAAACTCAGGTTCCTGTTTCAATTCCTCCCAGAGTTCTTCTAATGCTGAGTTAAACACTTCCTGTTCAACATCTCCTTTTCCGACCCTCTCCAGTTCGCGGAAAAAGAGCTTTAAATCGGCATCCTTAGTATTTACCGAATTAACCAGAGCCAAAAGCAATGGATTATGATAGAGTTCCTTTTGAAATTTTGTTATATCCTCATAGAAGCTCTTCACATAGGTAAGGAGTATGAGAGATTTCAAGACTATTTTCTGCTTCTCCTCACCGCTATAATCCTCATCATCTCTAAATGCCTTTGTCTCCTGTTCTAGGATAGCGATATGTTTCCCATAGCCTGCGTTTATAAAACTTGAGAGATTAAATTCGTAGGCACAAGTTAGAACGTCTCTGTCATCTATAAAAGTCGCCGAGGAATTAAATAAGAAACCATTTCTTGACAGTATGGAATAGATGTGCTGTCTCTTCGATTCCTCTTTATCACCTTTGTGTGCTTCATCAAGGAAAATATACCACTCCCCGTCATTGTCATAATTCCTGAAGTCAACAATCTTCTCCTTCTGCTCATCGCTCAGGTTATCCGAGCGGTAGTAGAACACAGTGATTTCTTCTTCTCTGAATAAAGTTTGCTGTCTTTTAACCTCTGGATATTCCTTCAGTTCTTTAAGTCGTATATAAATTCCCTTAGTGGCATAGTTAAATTCTTCAACAAGCTTTTTGAATTGCTGTATCAAATCATCTCTATGGGTTAAAATCAGAATATCCCATGGTGGGATTTCTCCCCGCTCAATCAAAGCTTTTAGAACCTGAATGAGTTTGAGGATGACAAGACTCTTACCGCTTCCTGTTGCCATCCAGAAGCACATGCGATTGATTAGATGCGTATAAGGAATTTTCCCATTTTCCTGGGGATAATATGCGGTAAGAAGATTATAGATATTCCGTTTCCTTTTATCCAACTTGATACTCAGGTCTTCGTCTAGTCCATTGTCTTCATACCATTGGGAAAATCTCTGTTTTCTTTCCTGACTTTTTCCTAAACTCTCGCCCGCTTGGTAATCCACAAAATCCTCAAAGTATTCCCACAAAACTTTTATGGCATTTTCAACCGCTTTTTGTTGATAATCCCAGAGTTTCTTGCTTTTGGAGAAAGTCTCCAAATCAAATGAATTCCAGCTAGGCGGTAAATCCTCAAACCTTAAATCTTCAATTGTGTTTTGGAGGAATATTGTTGTCATGGCTATTGCTCTTTGTTGTTTTTAAGTTCTTTATTAGCTGCTTGGCGTCTTTGTCGCCTTTATACTGCCTTAAGATATATTCAGTGCCCTTCCCAGTCATACCAATTTGTTCGAAGATTTCTGCAGAAACTAGATGTGATAAATCCCGGGAGGTAGTTCTCTCAGAAGCATTACAAAGCCCTTGATATTCCTTATTAGTAATCTTGCCTCTTTCCTTCATATACATTACCGCCTTAATTTGTCTCTCGTTTAATCCTAACTCTTTGAGATTTTTCTCGTTCCATCTATCCTGGTAAAACTGCACGGTAACAACTCTAAATTCCTCCTACAGCCATTCGTCTATCACTTTTAAAGTTGACCTGACATATTCTTTTATTTCTGCGTCTGAGTCTTCCACCTTATATGGATTTTCAACATTTCCATGATGAGATGGGCTTGAGAAATCGCACAAATTGCCCAATTCTTGCATAACTCCCTCTTTGTCATCATGCCTGAACCTAAAATCCTTTTCATTCTCTATCGCTTTTTTTAATTCCCTAACCATCGTTCCTAACCAAACATCCTCGCCCAAGCCGGCAAAATATTTAAAATATTTAAATCTCAAAGCATCTTCTAAGAGCAGCCTAATCTCTTTCTTAGCCTCATTCGCAGAAATCTTCTCGTCTCCATTTAAGAATCTTTTCAACTTTCTCCAACGCCTAAAGTAAGGGTGCTCCATAGCTTCTTCAATATCCCATCCATCTATCTTGCCATTCTGGATTTGCAAAGTTCTCGGCTTCACACCGTTATCCTTTTTTAAAGCAGAATACAACTCGAAAGCGAAATAATCATAATGTGTAAGAACGATAACTTGCTTTACTTTGTCCGTTAAATCTTTAATATATTCTACGGTTCGCTTTCTTCTATTCCTGTCCAAACTGGATACAGGATCATCGAAAATGATTACCTTATCACCAACTTGCTCATCCAAGTCCAGCTTTGCTAAGAAGAAAGCAAAAGCAAGAGCATTTTTATCTCCCTCACCTAAGGAATATTTAACTTGATTTGCTAAATCTATTTCCTTTGTTTCCATCTGAATTCCATATTGAAGATTGGGTTCTTTGCTTTTTCCACTGTAGGTGGGTTTAGCACCTTTAACCCTGAAAGAGACTCCGAATTTTTCCAAATGGTCATTTATCCTTTCGGCATACTTTATGATTTTCTGAGAAACTGCTTCCTCTTGTTGCTTCTGTTTTTTCTTCACGAGTTCCTTCTCCTCCGCTATCTTTTGAGAAACCTGTTTGTATTCATTGCAAACTGCAATGTTTTCAGGCGAAAACCTTTTTTGTTTGATTTCTAACTTCCCAAGCTCTTTCCTTAATTCATCAGGGTTAAATTGCTTTGCTTTTAAAGCTGTTATTTCGCTGTTCCACTTCTTGACTTGAGAATTGTATGAATCTATTTGTGAGTTAAGTTTTTGCTGAAGGGCAACAAAATTGTTAATGCTACTTGTATCTACCGGCTCCAAAATGCTCTTAGATTTACCCTCAACGAGTTGCTTTATATTACCGAACTCATCTTTGATGTCATTGAACAAATCATCTAAATACACCTCAGGAATTTCAAGGGGTGGCAAATAGCCTTTCCAAAATTCGATTAAAGTATCATTTTGCAAAATAGTGCTTTTCTTCTGGTTTATTACTTCTTCAATAGAGAAACGGTTAACTTCCTCCAAGTACCTACTTGTGTCTTGTTCAAGCCTGTTATATTCCTCGTTGAAATACTGGTTATAGACAGTGATGAGGGATTCGACTTCCTTAAGGTCTCTCTGACAAAACGGACATTTTCCATCCTGAGCATTTTGAACATATGATAACCCTTGTTTAAGCCATGTTTCGGCCTCTTCCCCAAGAACGCTGCTGAGCGTTTCTATGTGTTTTTTCACCCTTTCTAAGGAGTTTCTTGATACTTCCTTCAACGATTTTTGCAATAAGTTCTTCAAAGCTTCCAAATCGATCGGTAATTTTAAAGGTGGAATTTCCGACAGCACTTCTTTTTCTTTTACTTGTTGCCCTGCCTCCGCAGCCTTAATACCTTGGTTTTTTTCTTCGATCTCTTCTGTGATTTTTGAGTCTTCTTGGAGCTGAACAAACTTCTCTGGTGCAAAGCAGCCTTTAGCGACCTCTGCTATTCGCTCTTGAATTTCCCTTAATCTACTATACAGATTATCCAAATCGCTTTTAATTCTTTCAATTTCTCTTGCTAAACCAACCCCTTCCTCTCCAAGAGCGAATTGATACAACTCTTTTTGATGCTCTGAGGATATTTGCAGACCGCTATAGACGTTCTCATCCACAAAGAATACATCGAAAATCTCTATGCCCTCTAAACTGTTATTCCATATGTCATCCTGAAACATGTATTTCCGATTTCCTTCACATAAAACTTCAACATATGGGCTTTCTTGTGCTCCATGAGTTATTCTTTCAAGGATTAAATTAGGCTCATTCCTTGATAGAGACCTGATAATAGAGGTTAAAGTTGTCTTCCCCGCACTGTTTTCGCCATAAACTATATTCACTTTATCAAGAGATTTATCACCCCAGCTGGCGAAATCTGAAAATCTGCCTACATTCTTAATTTTTATAAATTTCTTGATCATTTCATTCCTCACCACCAAATTAAAGATTTAATAAGTTTGTAATCTAAATTCTTGATGTCTATAGTTTCTCCATCCTCAAACTCTACGAGAGTGGGCCCAACCTTTTTTATCCATTTCCCGCATAGGTTTGAGAGTGTTTCGGGAACATCAATATGCTCATAGAGTTTAGATAAATCTACCTTCACCTTGTTGTTTTCATAATCAATTTCCAGTGCTTCAAGCATTTTGAGGTCTCTCATAAAGATATACTGGCTGTATGGGTCTTGGTAAGGATTATCGAACAGGTCTGAGTCTTCATATTTTACCTTTCTTAAGGTATCTTCGTATTGTTCAAGTTCATAGTATTTGAAGAATCCGCCGCCTTGCCAGTTAGCTTCTCTGGAAATGCCTGACTTCTCTCCTGCCAAGACCTTCTTCATTCTCGGTAAAACCACGGTATAAAAATGCTCTCCTGTCTCAACGCCAAGCCACTTTCTGCCTAATTTGTGTGCTACCACCGTTGTTGTGCCACTTCCTAAGAAGTAGTCCGCTACTAAATCGCCTTTATTAGAAGTGGATTCTATGACACGCTTTAAAAGGATTTCGGAGTTTTCGGTTTGAAAATCCCAAGTTTGGGAATATCCCGGTATATCTAACCATGATTCAGAAATGGTTTCTTTATCTAGAAATAGCTCAATAATCGGTTCATCTTTTCCACAATTAGAACATTTTCCCCAAACTCCGCTATAATGGAGATAGCCACAATTACCACATTTTAATCTGAGTTTATTTTCTTTAGCTAATTGGTTTAATTTATCTTGAGATTTAATCCAATGTCTTCCTTTAGGTGGATAAAATTTTCTTCCAAAGACTGCTCTTTCGCTCGATGTTGTCCTTTCGCCCGGCCTGTGATCCAATGGTGCCCACAAAAAACTTAGAATTTCATTTCTCAGGTTATCAGTAATCATTTGTTTCTTGATTAAATTCTTTATAATAGAATTTATTACTTCACATTCTTCTCTTGGTTTCTCTACCTCTTTCAATAATAAATTTGTATCTTTCGAAAAAAGAAAAAGGGAATCTTTATTTATTGGGAATGATTCGCCTATTTTCTTCTTTCCCAAGGTTCTGTTAATAATAATCTCGTTCCTAAAATTCTCCTCCCCAAGAATCTCATTCATCAAAAGTCGGACGAGCATATTGCCATTGTAATCACACCTGACAAAGATGCTTCCTTTGGGATTTAAAACATCTTTTGCCAACCGTAATCTATTTTCAAGCAATGTTATCCAGCTTGCATCTTTATACTTTACAGAATAAAAGTAATCAGCATCCTGCTCTTTATTAAATGGCGGGTCAATGTATATCGTCTGCACCTTTTCTTTAAACTTTGGCAAAATGGTATTCAAAGCTTGATAATTCTCATTCTTAATAAGCCAGCCGTCTAAAGCATTATCCAAACCTGTGGTGAGCGAAGCCGAACCATCATCAAACAATCCAAGAATCTCAAGTTCTAAATCCTTGAAATATTTTGTGTCAATTGGTAGATATTGATCGTTGGTGTTTATGGATTCCTCGCTATCGCTCAGAATGACAGAAGGATGGAAGGGGCTCTCAACAATCCCTAAATCCTGCCACTCTTTAATCTGTTTACCTAAATTGGAATGATTCAAAACCTTTTCCACTAACTCAATGTTTTTATCCGCTATTCTACCCAGAGTTATTACATAGTTAGAATTCAAGACAAACTTTGGCTTGTTCCAGATTCTTACCAGTTCGTCTTCAAATTGGGAGATAAAATCAATTATCTTGAAAGCAATATCTCTTAAAGCTTGGAGTTGCCTTATCCTCTCTTCAGTCCATACACTTTCACCAGAGAAAACATACTGATAAAACCAGATATTAAACTGCTCTTTCAAAAACTCCTTCGCATTCTTGTTTATAAAGTAATCAACTTCGCTTTGCTTTTCAAAAACTCTAAATGCATTTTCTAAAACATCTTCGCTAATGCTTACTCCCGCTTTCTTTAATGCCTTCAAAATCTCGTCAATCTTTGTTTTCTTGCTTTTTTCAGAATAAGAGACATTAAAAACAATTGTGCCATCTTTCCTTTTCTCCTTAAACTCATAAACAATTTCTCGCTTCTCATTCGCTTTTTTATGTTCAAGTGTAGAAACATCAAAGAAGAATTTAAAACCATCTGTTTTTACTTCCAGATTATTAAACAATTTATCGGTTTTGACATAGTAAAGCATGTGCGTTTTCCAGAATAGAATAACATCTTTATCGTCGGTGTATACTTTCTCATAGACATTTTGATGAATTGGAGTGTATCTGAAGTAAATTGACCCGCTTTCTGAAAAATAGCGATTAAAGAAGGTGTAGAGTTTATCAAAAAGTTCTTCTCTGAATTGCGAGAATGGCTCTAATGTTTGTTCTATATCTTTTTGGAGTTTGGGAAAGACACCTTTTTCGTAGTATCTGGACTTAATTCTCATCAAATTGATATACCCTGATTCTCCTTCTACCTTTGCACCTACAAAGATATCCCTTAATGCCTTATAGAATTCCTGTTCTTTCGTCATGTTTCATCACTACCCATCCATCGATTCTATATCTTTACATCCATTATAGCACCCCTGTTGTAGTTATATCATCTGCGGTGGCAGCCGGCATCATAGTCATTAGTCACGAAGTCAAAGGAGCTTGCTTATGCCACTTTTGTAAAAGTCCCGACTTTTTGCTGAGGTGGAAATGTTTTATAATTCAAAGTTGTGAAAATAAATAAATCACTGGAATGTAAACGTGGAGGAAGCTAAGGAGATACAGCTTAAACTGACGAGAAAGGTGCCGTGTGGAAAATCCTCCGGCCAGTACTGTTATGCAAGCAACTCTGGGGAAGCCCGCATTTCTGGTAGAGATAGACGTAACCGGGGTTATTTCGAGGGAGTAGACAGCTACAGTCTATACTGTAAATTAACAGCCTACAGGTATTCCTTCACCTTCTCCGCCGTTCCCTCTGTCATCCCCTGAACCGAGGCAATCTCGTCCGCCGAGGCTTCCCTTATCCTCTTGACCGAACCGAACTTCCTTAACAGGGCCTTCTTGCGTTTAGGCCCTATGCCCAGCACCTCATCGAGTCTGGAGCTCAGGGCGCTTTTACCCCTCACGTTTTTGTGATAGGTGATGGCGAAGCGGTGTGCCTCGTCCCTGGCACGCTGCACCAGGTACAGGGCCTGTGAGTTATTGGGCAGCCGAATCGGTTCATCGACTTCCGGCTCAAAGAGTTCTTCGTACTCCTTGGCGATGCCAGCCACAGGCACGGATTCAGCTCCGCCCTTCCGCAGCACTTCCAGAACTGCATTCAGGTGACCACGCCCTCCGTCGATGAGGACCAGATCAGGGGCAATGCCCCAGCTTTGTCCCTGACCTGTTGACGCCCTTGCCAGGCGCCGTCGAATTACCTCCTGCATCATCGCGTAATCATCAATGCCGCTTACCGAGTTTATCTTGAATCGCCTATAGTGTGAGCGCTTGGGTTGGCCGTTCTCAAATACGACCATACTCCCTACCGCCGATGTCCCGCGAATGTTGGAGATATCATAACACTCTATGCGGTTGGGCAAGCGAGGCAACGACAGGACCTCCTTCAGCTCTTTCAAGGCAGCTCCGGTTTTCCCGCTATCGGCGAACCATTCCATACGAAATTGTTCCAGAAGCTCGGATACGTTCTCAGCGACCATGTCCACCACTTTCTTCTTTTCTCCACGGTGGGGCACCAGGATTCTGGCCCTGTGTCCGCACCTGCTCTCCAAGCCGCTCTCAACTACCTGGGGATTATCCACCTCTACTTGCAGCAGTATCTGCGGCGGGATATTCGCTCCGGCACCGTAGAACTGCTCCACAAAGCTGGCCATGACCTCAGCAGGGGATTCGTCTTGAATACCCTCCATGATGAAGTGTTCCTTACCCAGAAGCTTGCCGCCGCGAATGGAAAATACCTGAGCACAGGCACCACTTTTGTCCTGGGCAATAGCGATGGCATCCTCATTCACCTTCCGGTTGGAGACCACCTTCTGCTGCTCCATGATGTTTTCGATGGACTGAATCTGGTCCCTGATGGAGGCCGCTTTTTCGAATTCCAGATTGGCGGATGCCTTCGCCATCTTGTTCTTGAGCTGACGAATGACGCACTCGTGTTTTCCCTCCAGGAAAAGAATCAGCTGATCTATGATCCCCCGATATGCCTCCTTGCTCACTGCCCCGATACAGGGTCCTGCACAGCGGTTGAGGTGATATTCAAGACAGGGCCTGGTGTCAGTGCCAGTGACGGGCCCCTTACACGTTCGGTAGGGGAAAAGCTTGTTGAGCAAATTCATGGTTCTGCGGAGAGAGCTTGCACTGGCGAAAGGTCCAAAGTAACGGCTTCCGTCATCCACGAGCCGCCTGGTGACCTGGACATTGGGCCATTCGTCAGCGAGCGCTATCTTGAGATAGGGATAGGTCTTGTCATCCTTGAGTCGGACATTGTAGTGGGGCTGGTATTTCTTGATCAGGGTATTTTCCAGGATGAATGCCTCTTGCTCCGAGCTAGTGATAATAAAGTCTATATCAGCCGTCTTAGAGACCAGATTCTGGAGCTTTGGTGTTTGACCATAGGGCAAGAAATAGGAGCGCACGCGGTTCTGCAAATTCGATGCTTTGCCAACGTAAAGCACGGTCTTGGCCGCATCACGGAATAAATATACGCCTGGTTTAGCCGGGAGCGTTTTCAGTTTTTCCTGGATATCTCGATGGCTCATAGCTCATCTTTCCCCTTTGCTATAGCCAGCACGGCTCACGTTGACTACTCCATCTATTCCTCCCAACTTGGAAAACAGCCGGCCTAAATGCCCCATATCGGTGATCTCTACCGTAAGGAAAATGGTCATGCTCCCATCCTCGTGGTCGGTGTTTGAGATAGCCACTATGTTTATCTTGGCTTCCGATACGACGCTGGTTATGTCCTTGATCAGCCCTACGCGGTCCTGGGCCCTCACGGCAATTGATACGGGATATGATCCCCTGAGTGCCCCCCAGCTTACCTCAACCAGCCTTTGCTGATTGTCTACCTTGGCAATGTTGGGACAATCTCTCCGATGAATTGTAACCCCCTTGTTGCGCGTAACATAGCCGACGATATCGTCGCCAGGGATGGGGGTGCAACACGGAGCCAGGTTGGTAAGCAGATCCTCGGCACCAAGCACCTGAACTCCTTCAGCCGCTTCCGCTTGTTTTGGAGTGCTTGGTGGCTGTGCCAGGGTAGGATTCTGTGTCCGAGGCTCCTCTTCAGGAACCAGTTTGGCCCCAAGCTGATGAATGTTAACCTCGCCACAGCCAATGGCTATCATGAACTCATTCACATCGCTGTAGCCAAATAGCTCAGCGATCTCATCCTTACTGAACCCCAGGCTGAGCCGCTTAAGCTCCTTCTCCAGAAGGTTCTTACCCCTGTCGAGGTTCTCGGCCCTCTCCTGTTGCCGAAACCAATGCTTGATCTTCTCCTTGGCCTGATTGCTTTTCACATACCCCAGCTCAGGATTCAGCCAATCAAGGCTAGGGCCTTTACCGTACTTTGTGCTCAGGATATCAACAACGTCCCCGTCCTGAAGCTGGTAGGCAAGCTGCATGAGCTTGCCATTAACCTTCGCCCCGGTGCAGCGGTGTCCCAAATCGGTGTGTATGCGGTAGGCAAAATCAAGTGGGGTTGACCCTCTCGGCAATTCCCTTATCTCTCCCTTCGGGGTAAAGACGTAGACCTGGTCACGGAAGATATCAGTCTTGAGCGACTCGATAAACCCCGTGCCGGTCAAGTCCTGCTGCCAGCTCACCACCTGTCTGAACAGTGATAGCTTCTCCTCAAAGCGTAAATCCTTGGTCTCCCCCTCCTTGTAACGCCAGTGTGCAGCTATGCCATACTCATTTATGCGGTGCATTTCATACGTTCTGATCTGGATCTCCAGGGGCTTTCCTTCCACGGCTATTACGGTCGTGTGAAGGGACTGATACATGTTACCCTTTGGGTTAGCGATATAATCATCGAACTGACCTGCCAGCGGGTGCCAGAGGCCGTGAATGATGCCAAGCGCGCTATAGCAATCCGAGACATTATCAACCAGCACCCGAAGTGCCAGCAAGTCATAGATATCAGTTGAATCCTTGCCCTGTTTATCATATGCTTCCATTTTGTTGTAAATGCTATACACGCTCTTTGGCCGGCCGGTAATCTCGGCCTTGAGTCCCCCCTTTTCGAATTCCTCTTTCAGGACCCTCGTGGCATGGGCGATATACCGTTCCCACTCAGTCTTCCTGACATCCAGGAGTTTGCTTATCTCCTTATACGCCTCCGGATACAGGTTACGAAAGGCTATATCCTCCAGTTCACTCCCCATTCCCCCAATTCCCAACCTCTGAGCCAGGGGAACATATATCTCTATAGTTTCTTCAGCAAGGGACTTGCGCTCCTGAGGAGGTACCTTTTTGATGGTGCGCATTACCTCGAGCCTGTTGGCGAGACTAATGATTACTACCCTTATATCCTCTGCCAGGGCCAGAAACATCTTGCGTAGATTCTCTGCTTGAACCTCATCTGGGGAGTACCAGGAAATACTACTTACCTTATTCATATCGTTAACGAGGTTCGTCACATCATCGCCGAAGCTTTTCTGGATGCTGGTTGTTATGTCAGTATCACCGCTGGGCACGCGTTGCAGAAGCGCTGCCGCGATGCCGTTGGCGTCCATACGAAAACCCACAAGAATCATGGCAACCTCTAACGCCCTATCGAGGTCCGGATGCCCCGCATCGCTCGCGAACTGGTAAGCTTCCTCAACACGAGCAACTGATTCCTGGGGTAGATACTCACCTGCCTTGGCGGTCAGGTCTTTTATGTCCATCAATTTGAGTATAGCGCGGTAGTATTTTATGTTCAATGCAGAGGGAAAGTTACATTGTAGGCAATAGTGAAAGTTAGAAGCCTCTTTGCCATTACCAACAAGGAGCTCCCAGGTAGAGTTAACGCATCAATGACTAAAGTCAAGCGGATTCAGCAGAGGCCAAGTCCTCCCTATCCTTTGATTATTTCTCCTCAAACAGTTTGTCCTGGGGCAACTCCAGGATATTGGTCAGAAACTCCTCTTCCGCTGCCTGAAATTCGGCCGTCTTCTCCTCAGTGGCTTCGCCAAGCCTCAATTTCCTTATAGTCTCCGGATCTATTACCTCCATCAATTTCTCAGGGACAGCGGCATCCTTGATCCCCACAGTGACTTTCGCACCAGTCGACTTTCGTGTGAAGGTGAAGGTAAGGCCATCTATTGAGAATGCCCAGGGGTCAGCGATCTTGAGATCAAGGTCATCTGAACGGAGGGTCTTGATCTCCCCTACCCCATTTGCATCAACGGGCCTGATGAGCTTCTTGATATAGTGGGAGCAGTTCATTACCCCGAAGGAGTACCAGGGCAAGCCTGTAGCGGCTATTTGAATATCCTCCCGTGTTGGTACCTCAGCACCCCACAGTTCTGATATAGCAAGGTGAGTCGCTCGAAAAGCAAGCGCTGACCATGGCTCCTCGCCGTCGGTCATGCCAGGGATCCCTTTGAATTCCCATACATCCTCGATAGACATCTCTACTATCCACCCTTCTTCATCCTGAACGGAAATAGTGGGCAATGCTGATTTCACAGGGCCCTCTTCAATCCTTGACCGCAGAGTGGTAATTCGCTCATCGGCCGCAGAGAGCTCGCTCTCCAGCTCGGCCAAGTTTTGTTCAGCTTCATCTCTCTCTGCCACTACCTGGTCATATTCAGTCTGGGGGACCATTGCAGGAGATGGTTCTTCCTCCCCACCACACCCCATAGTCAACCCACTTGCTGGCACCAGCACCAGTATTAGTAGAATCGGTATTAATTTCCGCATTGTGCCTCCCAAACACAGATTTTTCTTAGCCGGTTGTTACGGGCTGCTTACATCTAGTTTTTCTCCTCTCGCAAACCCGGTCGTGGCAATCCCCATGAATATGCCCTTTCTAATATTTTAAGCTTTGAGAAACGCTTTGTGCAACTATATGGCCCGAATAATTAGTCCCAAAGGACCAAAACAGAACCCATTTGCAGTACATCCGCTTTATGCCACAAGCCCGGCACATACAGAATGCAGATCTGAGCAGACAGTAGCACTTCTCCGCTACAATATTCTAACGGAACGTACGATAATACCCCTTTGTATAGGGTAGCTCAGCATGTTTTAGCAACGTTATCCTGGGCTCATCAACCGGCATAGGCTCCACCTTACTGTCTATGGCTTTTCTCTGAGCACTGTTCTTCCATGCTCCCCAGTGTTCGGGTTCCTCCCAGTTGCTTATCACCATGCAAAGAGAGGGGTCCTCATACCCAACCAGCGTTTCACCCGATATGTAGCCCGGTTGCCCCAGAGCACTGCCCCGAATCTGACGTATTAAGTCAAGGACCTCTGCTTTCTTCCCTTCCTTGATTTTCCGTTCAACCACGACTCGTATCATTTGAGCCCCCTGGTCCTCAATCCGCCGTTCACCTATGCGAGTGTTACACTCGCATAGGTGAATTAGTACACTCAACCACATCGCACCAAGAGGTCTACCCTAAAAGGGTATTTACTGCCGTCTACTGGATGATTTACCGCTCGATCCTGACCGAGGGGCAACCAAACATTCTACGTCAATTGACGCAACAGAATTAGCCCACGCTCCCCTCAACCTTAAAGGATACTCTTATCTTGGTGCGATAGGCTTTGATCTTGTTGTTCTCGAGCTGCATGTCCATCTCGACTACCTCGGCAATGCGCAGGTCCCTCAAGCTTTCCGCTGCCTTCTCAACCGCTGCTGCTGCAGCCTTCTCCCACGACTCTGTACTCGTTCCCACCAGGTCGATGAATTTGTACACGCTTTCCATCCTTCCTCCTTTCTTAGGACAGATCAACTCCGTCCACCTTGGGTGACTAAAGGCTAGCATGATTATAAGCTACAGTCAATCCTTTTTAGGGTTCGATAAATACTTTCGAGCGGGATATGCTGACTGATCCCCACAATGCGGAGGCTGAGATACATAGGTAACACTCATGGTATGGTTAGTAATAATACTAACTTACCATGAGGAGTTACCATAATGAGAAAGCCAACCAGCTTCTACTTCTTTAAAAGAAAGCCCATTATTCTGGAGAATAGGTATGAGCACTGGAGAGGGGTGGCAGACCTTTTACGCTTTACCACCTGTGAGAGACTGAGAGTAGAATGGATAGTCTTCTACTATACCGCGGGAAAAGACAATGCCGCCCTTACTGCCCAACACTTCGGCATCTCAAGGAAGACCTTCTACAAATGGTCCAAGCGCTTCAGGGACTCAAAATACGATGTCCATAGCCTGGCTAATAGGTCTAGAGCTCCCCATCGTAAGAGGCACTGGGAAGTGACCCTCATCCAGGA
>JAGXOF010000179.1 GCA_023660035.1 Dehalococcoidia bacterium LH_S1 | reverse complement strand
CCGTAGTGGATACCATCGAGCCCTTCGATTTCGCCAGGGATACCCACGCGCTGGCTCCGCTGAGCGGCCGCTGCTATATACACCGCATCAAATCCGCCCTTCTTCAGATCATCTACGGTGTAGCTAACATTGATGGGGCTGTTATATCGAATCTCCACCCCTTTCTTTGCGATGTAATCTATCTCCCTCTGGATAACCTGCGCTGGCAGCCGGAATTCCGGAATAGCTACTGACAGCATTCCACCGCCTACCGGAAGCGCCTCGAATACCGTTACTCCGTATCCCATCTGGGCCAGGAAATAGGCACAGGAAAGACCGGTAGGACCTGCGCCTACTACTGCGGCCTTCTGTCTCTTTTTCCGTGGGAATGGCTCGGGGTCTTCGGTTACGGTGTCAAAGTACCAGTCGGCGACGAAGCGTTTGAGGGAGCGAATGGCTACAGGTTCGTCTAGCTCGCCGCGTCGGCAACGTGACTCGCACGGATGATGACAGATTCGACCGCAAATGGATGGGAAGGGGTTCCGCTCCCGAATTGTATCTATTGATTCCTGATACTCTCCTTCAGCGATGTGAGCCACGTATTTGGGAATATTGATCCCCACGGGACAGGTATGCTGGCAAGGGGATATCATCAGGGAGTCGCACTGAGCGGCAGGACATTTCTTCTCCTTGATGTGCGACTCGTACTCATTGCGGAAGTAGTTCAGGGTGGTGAGCACGGGGTTGGGCGCAGTCTGGCCCAGTCCGCAAAGTGAACAGGACTTCACCACGTTTGCTATATTATACAAAGCGTCTATATCTGCATCGGTTCCCTTGCCCTGAGTGATTCTGGTCAGAGTTTCCAGCATCTGCCGGGTTCCCAATCGGCAGGGGGTACATTTCCCGCATGACTCATCCTGGGTGAAGCTGAGGAAGTAGCGAGCGATCTCTACCATGCATGTAGTCTCATCCAGAACGACCATGCCGCCCGAGCCCATTATCGAGCCCAACTGTGCCAGTGAATCGTAATCCACGGGCCAGTCGAGGTAACGGGCGGGAATACACCCTCCGGAAGGGCCTCCCGTTTGCACGGCTTTGAAGGCTTTCCCTCTGGGTATACCTCCGCCGATGTCGAAGATGATATCCCTCAGCGGTGTGCCCATCGGCACCTCTACCAGTCCGCTGTTGGCGACCTTGCCGGTAAGGGCAAAGACGACTGTCCCTTTGCTTTTCTCGGTACCTATGGAGGAGTACC
>JAGXOF010000178.1 GCA_023660035.1 Dehalococcoidia bacterium LH_S1 | reverse complement strand
CGTCTCCGGCAATCAGCCGAGGCCCGTCACTTGCTCTCCCTGGAGCCAAATTTCTCCATCGGAGAGATACAGGACATCCGGGAAACAGCGGGCATGGCATCGAGAGGCAAAGCACTTGAGCCGCAAACGCTGTTAGCCATTCAATCCACTTTGGCTGCGGCACGCCACGCGCGCTCCACGGTGAGCAAGCACTCGGAAGAATGTCCATCCCTCTGGCACATCGCAAAGGAAATCGTTCTGCTGCCCGAACTCGAACAGGGGATCGATGATTGCGTAGATGAAATGGGACAGGTCCCCGACTTCGCATCAATGAAGTTAGCTGAACTCAGGCATCAATTGAGGGAGACGCGTCAGCGATTGATGGACCGGCTGGAGAGCTTTCTCAATTCGCGGAAAGGGCAGAGAGTCGCTCAAGAGTCGCTCATCACTGAGAGGGAAAGCCGGTACGTCATCCCCGTCAAAGCGGAACTGCAAAACGAGATCGAAGGTATTATTCACGATGTATCAAACACCGGGGCCACGGTCTTCATGGAGCCCTGGATAACAGTGGGACTGGGGAATGAGTTTCGCCAGCTCGAGATGGAAGAGAAACACGAAGTGGAAAGGATACTGGCTGCCCTGAGCGAAGAGATTGGCAGTAATCAGACAACCCTGTCCCAGAACATCGATTTGCTTGCCCTGCTCGACCTGACATTTGCCAAAGCAAGGTACGCGGAGCAAGCCAGAGCCGCGGAACCGGCAATTATGCCCTCCAACGGCTCCAGAGAACGACAACCCTTGAAGCTCGTCAGCGCAAGGCACCCGCTGCTCAAGCATAAGGCCGTACCCTTAACTGTTGAATTGGGCCAGGATTTCCTTTCCCTGGTCATTACCGGTCCAAATGCAGGGGGTAAAACCGTCGCCCTTAAGACAATAGGACTTATGACCCTGATGGCCCAGGCAGGATTGCCCATTCCGGCCGAGCCTGAGAGCTCTATTCCCATAGTCGACGGCGTCTTCGCAGATATCGGAGACGAGCAGAGCATAGAGGAAACCATCTCCAGTTTTAGCTGGCATATGAACAACGTCGTCCGCATCGTTCACTCCGCTACGTCCAATAGCCTTGTACTCCTCGATGAGCTGGGAACGAGCACAGATCCGAGCGAAGGAGCCGCTCTCGCTCGTTCCATCCTGCTCCATTTCCTTTCCAAGCGCATATCCGTGGATTATGCTAACCTCTCCCAAACCCGTAAGCGAGGCATCGTTGAG
>JAGXOF010000177.1 GCA_023660035.1 Dehalococcoidia bacterium LH_S1 | reverse complement strand
GCTCATCCTGTGGGCCTTCGGGTCCCTGTAGACCCGGCTCGCCCTGTAGGCCGCCCTGCTCACCCTGCTCGCCCTCATGTCCCTGCGGTCCCTCATGTCCTTGCGGCCCCTCATGTCCTTGCGGCCCCTCATGTCCTTGCGGCCCCTGTGGCCCCTGTAGGCCCTGCTCACCCTGCTCGCCCTCAAGTCCCTGTGAGCCCTGGTCACCTGCAGGTCCCTTCGGGCCTGCCAGGTCAGGGACGGTAAGGGTAGCTGTTTCCGACTTTGCAGGGCCAGCAGCCTTAATTGTGTACGTGCCCATACTGGGCGCAATGGCAAAAGCGGTAAAACTGCCATTGTCTCCAGCTGTCACATCTGCCGGGAGAGTGGTCAGGCCGCTCCCCTCGCACGTTATAGTTATGCCGGCATTGGGAGTGAATCCCTGCCCAGTTACCGCAGTAGCAACACCTTCCCGTGGCTTAACAGACAAACCTGCTTCGCCTACCATCTCAGATGGCGTGGTACTGGCATGCAGGTCAAGCTCAATGCTTTCACCAGAACTCCACGCGGCGGTCTCTCTCACTTCCACCCTATCTACCTCGAAGTGAATCTCCTCACCCCCATGGTCGCCTGTGATCCGCAACCGATAACTGCCATCAGTCCCTGTAGAGGCTTTAGCCACCAGTTCATCATCCACCCAGGCACTTATATTACCTTCGGAGACCTGGGTATCGTCCAAATATGCTGTTCCTACAACTACAAGGCCCCTGGAAAAGTTCGCAGTTATGTCCTTATCTGAGTCCATCGCCCACGAGGTAGAAGCACTTGTACCTTCAGCATCTCCGCTCCAACGCTCAAAAACGTAACCGGCGTTTGCATGAGCGGTCACGTTCACCTCTGTGCCAACTATGTGTCCCTCGTCCGGTAGCTCCGGATCAAACGTTATATACCCTGCATCCTGAGGCTGAACAGAACTTGTGAGAACGCACCTTTTGAGAGTGAAATGGGCAATAACGTTCATATCCGAATCAATCGTAAAGCTAATTTCGGGTTCAGTGCTACTTACATTCCCACCCCAGTGACTGAAAGTGTAATTACCCTCAGGGATTGCTGTAAGAGTTATCATCGTTCCGGAAACGTATCCGTCTGCCGACTGTGTCGGTTCTATTCCCACTGTGCCACTACCTGCGGGGTCAACAGCAGTGGTAAGCAGATACCTGGTTGTCTCTATTTCCCTCCTTAGCTGTATCTCCGCCAGTTCTATCCCATCATC
>JAGXOF010000176.1 GCA_023660035.1 Dehalococcoidia bacterium LH_S1 | reverse complement strand
GGTATAAAGATATATTATTATTTAAGAAATCTCTAAAGTCCCCGTTTCTAAAACTGTCAAATTCTACCTGGATATACTACTGGTTAAAAGAGAATATGAATATCAATTCAAAACTCCTGATAGGTGGGATAAATGCTGAGATATTCCATCCGGTTGAGGTAGAGAGGAATCTAAACGAAATTCAGATATTGTGCTCAGGAAATCTGCAAGAAAGGAAAGAATTTGGAACGATATTAGAAGCAATAGAACTAGCAAAGAAACAGGAACCAAGAATAGTATTGGATACCTATCATGGTAAAGGAATTACTCAAGAGAAGATGGCAGAGAAATATTCTTCAGCGGATATATTTGTTGACGGCCAGTGGGATACAGGCTGGAATAATCCTGTTGCTGAGGCTATGGCTTGTAAAGTGCCTGTAGTCTGCACTGACATCGGAGGAGTCAAGGATTTTGCATTTCATGAAAAAACAGCTTTATTGGTACCCATTAATGATCCAAAAACTATGGCTTCTGCTATCCTCAGGTTAATCAGAGATGGGAGACTAAGAGAAACCTTGTGCGAAAATGCTTATCAACATATTAGACAGTTTGACTGGGATGAGAGTGTAAAAAGATTTGAGGGAATTCTTAAATTTGAATTAAACAGGAAGAATGGGCTGCGTCGAAAAATCTATGTTGCTGTTCGCAATCCCGAGAAAATATTTAATAAAGGGAAAGATGTATTCAAAAAAGTCTTCCAAAGAGGGGAAATTTTTGACAAGTATAGGGAATATGGAGCTTATCATTGGGATTATTATAAGAATGACCCTGTATATAGGTCTCACGTGGATTACATTATAGAGAATTGGAAGAAAAGACCAAGAGGAACTCTTTTAGACGTGGGATGTGGGGATGGATTAATTAGTTGTTTTTTGGCTGAAAAGGGCTTTGAGGTAAAAGGGATTGATATAGAAAATGAGGGTATAAGATTAGCTCAAAGAAAATGTGCATCTGTGGCTTTTGAAGTTAAGGATATTTTTGATGTAAGTGAACAATTCGATTATTTACTTGCTTCTGAAATTATCGAACATTTGTCTAACCCCGATGGATTTCTTCAGAAAATTATAGGTCTTTTTAGGAGAGAAGCATTAATAACAACCCCAAACAGAGATTATTATAAACAACCCGATCCGCATCATTTTAGGGAATACAGCATTTTCGAATATGAGAGTTTACTCGAAAAACATTTCAAGAACTTTCAGATTCAAGCAAGCGAATACCATTTATATGC
>JAGXOF010000175.1 GCA_023660035.1 Dehalococcoidia bacterium LH_S1 | reverse complement strand
ATATGGTGGAGTCAACGAATGGTGCACCGTGTTGTCTATCCGCTAAAAGAGTTCTATGGAGTCCACTTTTGAAAAATCCCTAACACCCGGCAATCTGTAGCGATGAGACAGCAGCCTGGATGTCTGGCCTGTCAGGGGGTCAAAACGAAGATTGAAAGCGTAAGTGCTCTCGGCCATGTCTCCCGAGCTGAGTTATGGGGTAGGTAGGCCGGCGTCGGCCCACCTACCCCTCTTTGGCGGATGCTGGTTCCGGCGATGATTTTTTGTACAGGTATATCATCAGCGGAACCGCCACTACGATTACCAGGAGTGATACAATCTGCGCCTGTTGTAAGCCCAACAGCACAGGCTCGTTAAGCCGGAGGAAACTGATAAAGAAACGCCCGAAAGAGTATACTGAAATATAGGTAAGGTAAATTGTGCCGGGCACTCTCAGTCGATTTCTCAGGCCCCAGATCAGGGCGAAAACTACAAGGTCGAATAAGAGTTCATAGACCTGTGTCGGATGCACTGCCTGCCCTGGAAAAGCACAATATGTGTTGAGGTGGGTGTACACGAATCCCCAGGGCAAGGAGGTTTGGAACCCATGACAACAGCCGTTTATGGTGCAACCAATCCGCCCCACTGTCTGAGCGAGGATGAGGCCGAATGCACATGCATCGGTAAGGCGGCCTACAGGGATCCCTGTGATTCTGGCATAGATCACGCCGGTAATCGTCCCGCCGAGAATGGCGCCGAATATGCCCAGCCCCTCCCCTCCGACAATAGATGCTGGGTTAGCTATAAAGTAGCCCCAGTTGTTGATAACGTAGATCAGTCGGGCCCCTATTATGCCACCTGGGATTGCCCATATAGCTACGGAGAGTACCTGGTTACCGGTAATGCCAATGCCTTCCTTTCGTGCCAGGAGAATGGGCACAGATACGCCGGTGACCACGGCCAGGGCGACCATAATGCCGTACCATCGTATCTCAAAGGAGCCAATGGCAAATGCTACGGGGTCGATTCCTATTTCGATCATAAGAGCAATTGGGAGATGGCGGAGGGGGTGGGATTCGAACCCACGACCAGGTTTTCGCCCGGTAACCGCTTAGCAGGCGGCCGCACTAGACCACTATGCGACCCCTCCGCGTACTCTCCATTATAGAACAGGGATAAAATATTTTACAAACAGTCTTCTCTAATCCAAAAATGGGGTTGGGAGGGTGGTAATAACCGTTTCTTTTTGCTACTTTTTCTTTGTGAATAGTGTGAATATGTGGATAACTTGTCA
>JAGXOF010000174.1 GCA_023660035.1 Dehalococcoidia bacterium LH_S1 | reverse complement strand
GTTAATGAGGAAGGGTTGCTCATCAGGGGAAAATTTAGGATAATTTAACCTGGAGGGTAAAAATAAGCACTACAAGTATTCCCTCGAGAGCTAAGTTGGCCCCTCGCTATCTGGCGGATATGGGGGCCAAATGGGTTTTTCTAATTTGTGCTGTTGTTGCTCTTCTAATCCTCATCCTTGTCACCTACTTCATATTTAAAGACGGTTTCTCTGCCCTGCTTAAGATAGGCTTTGGCGATTTCCTGTTCGGTACTGAGTGGAACCCAGAAGGGGGAGAATTTGGGATACTTTCCTTCGTTCTTAACTCCATTTACCTCATGATTGGCACGCTCATTATCGCGGCCCCGTTGGGCATCGGTTGTGCCATCTTTCTTGCTGAGATTGCTCCCTCACGTGTTCGAGAGGTAGTCCGGCCCGCAATAGATCTCCTAGTAGGGATACCTTCAGTGGTTTATGGGCTGGTGGGAATAACGTTTCTGTGCCCTTTAATGGGGGAATTAAGCGGTGGGTCCGGCCATACCCTGCTTGCTGCCATAATAGTAGTGGCAGTCATGATACTGCCCACAGTGGTTTCCATCAGCGAAGACAGCATTCGCAGTGTACCCAGACATCATAAGGAAGGGGCGCTTGCTTTAGGGGCCACACACTGGCAGGCCATCTGGAGAGTTACGCTCCCTGCTGCCCGCGCTGGGATTGTCAGCGCGCTGATCTTAAGCATGGGACGAGCGGTTGGGGAGGCATTGGCTGCATATATGGTCATTGGTAATGCCTTTGCCATGGTTAACTCACCGCTGGACCCGGCTCGAACCCTGACGAGTCATATAGTAGGGGAAATACCTGAGATAGCACCGAACACTCTGCACTTCGGGGCTCTCTTTGCCACGGGAATAGTACTTCTTGTGATGATCCTTATCTTTAACAGCTTCGGCCTTCTTGCGAGGAGGCGCAGTTCGTCATGAGGATATCACCGCAGACGACACAGCGCGTGGCCTGGGTGGTAATGTGGGCAGCAGCCTTCATTACTGTTGGGATACTTGTCTTCATTATAGGCTATGTTTTCGTCAGGGGGGTCCCAAGGCTTTCTCTGGATTTCATCTTTGGTGCTAGCAGCTATGGGGGGATGGGGGGTGGTCTTCGCACGCCGATTCTCGGGTCTGTTCACCTTGCAGTGCTAACCTTAGCTTTGGTAGTGCCGTTTGGAGTTGGTGCAGCTATATATTTGGCGGAGTATGCACCACGGGGACGATTCAGTCAACTCGTCCGCTATGGGATAGACACTCTGG
>JAGXOF010000173.1 GCA_023660035.1 Dehalococcoidia bacterium LH_S1 | reverse complement strand
TAGTATTATTACTAACCATACCATGAGTGTTACCTATGTATCTCAGCCTCCGCACACACCGCAGGCGTGTTTTGGATAATAGCACTTTTTTATACAAGACACAATACTGGTAGATCCCTAAATGGAACAATGCAGGATCAATCTGCCATATGACGGACGCGCAAAACCTGGTATTTGAGCGATTAAGAAATTCTACCCGCTTATGTTATAGGAGTCCGAAAAGCATGGCAATAATCTGCAGGGTGATTATTGCCACAAGCGGGCTTATGTCCATCATACCTATCCGGGGAATAATTTTCCGAATAGGCTCAAGGATAGGCTCGGTAATTTGATACAGGATGGCGATAAGCCGATTGCCAGGCTCAACGGGGAACCAGGAAATAATCGCTCTTATGAAGATTGCGATTGTAAGTACCTGGCAGAGAATCTCCACAAATGCGGCGAAGAAATTCATTCTTACTCCTTGCCCAGACTTTGAGCTTTTCGATAGGCGGCAATGACCGCTTGATCCATACTTGCTCGCAGACTGCTCTTTTCCAGCTCAGATAGTCCTTCGGCAGTAGTACCCCCGGGTGAGGTAACCATGTTTCGGAGGTCTGCTACGCTTCTGTTGCTTGCCTGGGTAAAACGTGCTGTCCCCAGAACAGTTTGAAGAACGAGTTCTGTTGACATCTCTCGGGACATTCCGATATGAACTCCTGCATCGATCATGGATTCAATCACCAGGAAAATATATGCTGGCCCACTTCCGCTCACCGCTGTGGCCATGTCGAGGTATTTCTCGTCTGCAACGTAGATCTCTTTTCCCAGGGTACTAAGCATGGTTTGTGCAAGTTCCTTTTGTTGATCACTTACTGAGTGGGTGGCGGCCCATACGCTCATACCTTCCCCAATTTGAGCTGGGGTGTTGGGCATAACTCGCACAATTGAATCATGCTTCAGTTGTTGCCTTAAGGTCTCCATCCTTATTCCAGCCATGATAGAAAGCACCAGTTGTTCATCCTGGAGGCTTTTACGGAGTCCATCACTTACTGCTCCAAAGACCTGAGGCTTGACTGAGAGGACCACGAGGTCCTTGTCTTCCATTACTTCGCTATTGCCTGAGAGGCACTGAACATTGTATTCGTTCTGCAATCTCTGTAAACGGCCTTTATCAATATCGCTTACTGTGATCGATCGTGGTGTCGCATGTCCTCTTGCAATAAGTCTGGAGATGATGGCCTCCCCCATCACCCCACCCCCGATAGGTCTAGAGCTCCTCGCCATAAGAGAAACTGGGAGGTAACCCTTATCCAGG
>JAGXOF010000172.1 GCA_023660035.1 Dehalococcoidia bacterium LH_S1 | reverse complement strand
GCTCCGGAATAAGGGGTTCGACCTTTTCCCAAAAAGAGTCGGACACTTCCCATGACCCAATTTTTGGCATATGGCCTCCTTCATAAAGTTTACTATGGAGACTAGCATAACAAAAACTATGGAAAAAGTATATGTTATTTACGGATAAGCTCTAAATCTTCCGTCCGCTATCTTTCCAGTACTGTTCCCGTACTACCTTTTTTTGAACTTTCCCTGCTGCGGTTCGGGGGAAATCAGTCACGAAATCCACCGATCTTGGGACGCGATATCTCGCCATTTTGCCCTTGCACCACTCGATGATGTCTTGCTCTGTCAATTTCGCCCCCTCTTTCAGCACCACCATCGCCTTTACGGACTCACCCCATTTCTCATCGGGCACTCCTATGACGGCGATTTCTAGTATCTGGGGATGTTCGATCATGACCGCTTCGATCTCTGCGGGGTAGATGTTTATGCCGCCGCTGATGATCATGTCCGACTTCCGATCAATGAGAAAAACGTATCCCTCGTCATCCTGTAGCCCATATCCCCGATGCCCAGAAATCGGCCAAAGAATGCCTCCCTGTTTGCCTCGGGATTCTTATAATACCCCTGGGAAACCTGCGCGCCTGCAACAACAATTTCGCCCGTTTCACCACGGGGAAGTTCATTGCCTTCACGATCCACGATCTTAACCTCTTGACCCAAGGCAGCCTGTCCCGAACTGCCGGGATGCTGAAGCGCCTCTTCAGGCCTCAGCATAGTAGACACGCCGTGCTCCGAGGAGGAATATTCTATATAGAGAATCTCCCCAAAGCATTTCACTGCGGCCTCACGGAGGTCCTGCGGTGTCGGCGCCCCGAGGCAAAGGAGTGAATGCAACGAATTCAAATCGAATTTTGTTCGCTCCTCCTCAGGCACAAGAACCATGGCGCGCAGCATCACCGGCGCCACAGTAAGATGATTGATCTTTTCCCGATGAATTGTTTCGAGCACTTCCACGGGATTGAATCCGGTAGAGCGATGAACAAAGAGTGAACCCCCGTGGAGCAGGGTAGCCCCCAGATCGTAGGCAAAACCGGCGGAACTGTAAGACAGCAGAGCCATCAGGCCCCCGTCCGGTTCACGATAATTATGAAGGAAACAAATCTGATAAAAAACGTTCCCTACGGAACGATGCGTGTGCACGACACCCTTCGGACGACCTGTTGTGCCTCCCGTCTGAGCCTGAAAAGAGTAATCGCCTTCCCAGACCTCCACATCGGGTTCTTCACCCGAACCCGATTCGAGAACCCCTTCGAAATTGAGCATGCCCGCCGGGGCCTCTCCTCTCATGAC
>JAGXOF010000171.1 GCA_023660035.1 Dehalococcoidia bacterium LH_S1 | reverse complement strand
CTCCTGGAGTTCTATGTTAAGAACATCAATGTCCTTTATATATTTTATGTTCACTGTTTTTACCCCCTTCTTATAAGTAACGTTCCGGTCTTGCCGGATATGCCGTTATCACTAAAATATGGTCTCATACTCCTCATACACAACCCTTATTAAATTTTGTTCATCTTACCAAAATTCTTTGGGCTACGAAAGTAAGGGGGGAGTCTGGATTCTTCGCGAGCCTGCCCTTTTCGCTACTTTGCCGCAATTACATTCTCTAATTTTATCTTGCCTTCTTTGAGACCTCCCCAAAGCTGGCTGGCATCAAGAACTTCTATTCCTACTACCTTTTCATTCGGACCAATGTTAACAGCTACCTGTTCATTGAGACGAATTACCTCACATTCCATCGGTTCATCCATTAACCGAATATAAAGAGCATCCACCCCTGGATCATACCTTATTTTCATAACCTTTTCACCTCCCAGGAACTAAAAGTAAAAAGTATAAACTGTTACCACTACTAATTCATCCTCATGTTCTACAACTATTGGTGCCACTTGCTTTACTTTATAATGCCTTCCCCGCCACATTCTATCAAATTGAAAGTTCTTTCGATACATAGTTCGTCCCAGTAGAGCCGACTCCTTTCCTCCTTGTTCAATCGCGGTAAAAACTTCCTGTTCACTTGCACCTCGTTCAGTCATCTGCTCCCATGCATGTTGGCTGATTTCTACAGTTTTCCCCATCGAATTGAACTTCCTTTAACCCTTAGGAACAAGCTTGGGAGGACATTGCTCTATAAGATTACAAATAGTTTTTGCAGTAATTCAAAAGCCATTCTACATAGGGAACATCTGGCTTGATATGTTCAGTTTCCAAGGCTTTCTCATGAAATCCCCAAATATGAAGATTAAAAGCCCTTGCCCAGGCATCTTCTATTTCTTTCCTCTGAAGTTTAGTAGCAAGAATGCTTGCCGCTCTTGCCAGAAGCCTGCTCCACCATCTACCTTCTTTCTGGAATCCTTTATGCTCTGGGAGATTTCCCCTGGGTTAACAGGCTGTATAAGTTCATTTTATTCTGTTAACATCGGAGCAATCCTTCCACCGAAAGATCCTCATCAATATCCTCCCAGTGGATTCCCACTCCTTTACCAATGAGCCGCCAGTTGTTTCGCTGCTTATCTGTAGCATTGCGTAGAGTTGGGAACCATTCAAGCGGGACAGCAATTTCACGTCCATCAGATAATTGAACATACATCCTCTCCGCATCGAAGTGAATGTCTGTAGCCACCACTGTGATAGGTCTAACTACCGAAGTATCCATGCCACCTCCTCAGAAA
>JAGXOF010000170.1 GCA_023660035.1 Dehalococcoidia bacterium LH_S1 | reverse complement strand
GGCGCCATCGGTTTTTGCGGCTCCCGGCGGAGATGAAGCCAGAGGCTTTGAATGGGATTGCGGAAGCAGACGAGACTTTCATGCTTGACTCCCGCAAGGGTGAGCGGGACTTGCCAAGGAAACCGCGTAAACGAGGAGGCAAAACCGGTCGGCGTGGGCGGAGTAATGAACAGGTTTGCATCGTGGTGGCACGCGATCGTAGTGGAGTGACTGCTGATCATGTACTTGAGGAATTCAACAGTCAGACACTGCTGGATGCTATACAAGATACGCTTCCGCCCGATATCGTGCTGTGCACAGACAAGAACTCCGTATACAGTACCTTTGCCAATATCACTGGTATCACTCATAAGGCAGTGAATCTGACGGCCCATTTTAGAGTCATAGACAATGTGTTCCACATCCAGAACGTAAATGCTTATCACAGCCGGATAAAAACCTGGATACGCCGATTCAAAGGTGTTGCTACTAAGTATCTCCCACAGTACTTGGGCTGGTTCCGATGGCTAGATTCACACTCCAAAATGCCTAAGCCTGAAGAGTTGGTGCTGGATGCTTGCGGGCAGCAACGGTTTAGCTTGGCCAACACTAAATGAGAACAGAGCCAAAAAATAACGGCAATTTAACGGCAATTCGGCCATTTTCAGCCCATGAAAGCGTCTAATTTATGCCTAGGAGGGGTGGCCGAGCGGTTTAAGGCGACGGTCTTGAAAACCGTTGTAGTCTCTGACTGCCGTGGGTTCGAATCCCACCCCCTCCGCCAGCTCCGTCTTTACAAGAAGGTAAAGCCTACAACTCTACCACTATTGTACCGACCTCGCCACCGAGCGTAATCGCCATGCCGATGCTTACTCCTGATATAGGGGTGGAATATTGAGGTCCGAACCTGCGCCCACAGCAATTTCCGGTTGCGTAGAGCCCCGGAATGGAGTCCTTGTTCTGGTCCAGTACATTCTGGTTCTCATCTGTCAGCAGGCCACCTACGGTTACCAGCATCTATCCTATTGTGGAACTTGCCGGAATGGGCTGCGCATAGTAGGGAGGCTTGTCCATAGCATGGAGAAGCTGTGCCTCTTTCCCAAAGTCCTCATCGCGCCATCTAGCACAGAACTCGTTATAACGCTTTACGGTGAGCCGGGTCAGACCTCAACTTCAATTGGAAGAGGGTAAGGAGTGGCTGGTTATGCGGAAAAGGAGGAACTCCACCGTAGAAGTTAAAACGTAATGGTATCCATCACCGGGGGGAGATAATTCGTACAAGGCTACACAATCATATGAGAGTGACTTCATCTCTGACCAATAACAATGGCAAGCGAATCTACC
>JAGXOF010000016.1 GCA_023660035.1 Dehalococcoidia bacterium LH_S1 | reverse complement strand
TATTCCCTTGAGTGTGTCATTTTTATCGACCACGCAGGCGAGCATGGTCTCCTTATCCTTGGCTATTCTGAGCACGATCTCTGAGAGAGTATCCTCCTCAGATATCTTGACATACTTCTTCGTCATGAGTTCTTTTACAGGGCGATTCATACCTGAACCTCAAATAAAACCTCTCCTAGATTATCTTTTTTGAAAAAGAAGGTCAATACCGCCAAGGTCTACATTACGTCTTCCTGTACCGATATTCAACGTCTTACTGTTTTGTCCTATCCCTTGATCTTCACAGGTATGCCGGCAGCCAAAAAATATACCCGGCTTGCGTGTTCGGCCAGAAGCTGGTTTGCCTTGCCCAGAAGGTCACGGTAATCCCTGGATAGTTTATCCCCGGGAACCAGTCCAAGGCCTACCTCGTTGGATATGACGATGAACGTGCCCTCCCAGCCATCCAGACACCGGACCAGTTCCTCTATTTCTTCGATGACCCTGTCTCCGTTGCCGGAAATCACCAGGTTAGAAACGAGGAGGGTAATGCAGTCGAGCAGCACTACTTCGACGTCGGGGAGTTGCTTTGGTAATTCACGGGCTACATCACGACTTACTTCCAGAGTGCGCCAATGCCTGGGACGAAGGCGTTTGTGCTCGTTAATCCGCTCTGCCATATCATCATCCAGCGGCTCCGCCGTGGCTACGAAAAGGGATTGTTCCCCCAGGTCACCTGCCAGATTCTGGGCAAAAGTGCTTTTGCCACTCCGGGCACCGCCTAGAATAAGGATGAATTCACTGCTCATCTTCGTAATTGAACACAGGACAACTTTACGGACGTTATGTTGGTATTGTACGCAATTCAGGTCTGTAATTACAACCTGGCCAACTGTAGAGCTACTGAAAGGCTTAAGTTTTGAGGGTTACCTCGTTGCTGTGGATTATTTGTCCGGGTTCCATCGCCCAAGCGACAGCCGATATAGGATGTAATCCATCGTGTTTCCCCACAGGTTGCCAATGCGGATCATCCGCAGTGCAAGTTCTACTTTGTCCGTGGTGTTGGACCCATACTGTTCAACCATTCGTTCCCTGGCCTTTGGGTCAGGTTGCCCATTCGTCTCAGCCCAGTGCTGTGCGTACAGCAGTGCCGGCATTTCTTCAGCGGGACTCCCGTTGAACATCCCTTTCCCCAAGGACTCTATCTCCTCCTGCGAAACTCCTTTGGCCAGGGCCTGCTGTGCATGAGCATAGGAGCAGTATCGACAGCCGTTCACCTCTGTAACGGTCAACATCAAGCGCTCCCGGAACGCTGGATCAATGGTTTTCCCACGCATCAGGGGGCGTATCTCTTTAAACCGCGACATGGCGGTACGCATGTCAGCGATTATTTCACCGATCCCGCTGTAGGTTCTGCGTCTGAATTTTTCCATTATACCCCTGCTTTCCTGCGCCCTTGAGTGTTACTGTAACAATTCCTTTAACTGCGATTATATCAGACAGTACACCGGCAAGCATGGAATTCAATGACATTTCCGGTCTAGTGGAAGATGGGAACCCTATGATATCAGCGGGATTAGTCCTCCGGGAAAAGCGCCAGAATATGCAGCGATGATATATATAAAGATAAGTGTGCCCAGTTGGATGACCTCGTTAACGGCTCCGTAGGTATCTCCGCTCAGACCGCCGAACGTGGCGCTGAAATACTGGCCAAGCACAAGCGCAATGATGCTCAGGCCGCCTACAAGCAGTATTCCCCACCACCCCACCACCACCCAAGATATGCCCAGCGTGATAATGACAGCTATTAGGACACCTTTCCAGCCTGCCTGTTGCCTCACAGCCCATCCTAGTCCTTTCTTTCTCGCCGACGGGAAGGTCCAGACCACACAGGCCATAGTCCACCTTGACAGCAACGGCATGGCGATCAAGGCACTGACTCTTACTTCATCAGGCAGAGTCGCGAAAGAGGCTATCTGGGCAAGGAGCATAAAACAAACCGCGACCACCCCCACAGCGCCCACCCCGCTGTCCTTCATGGCCTCCAGTTTTTCGCTGCGCGAGCCTCTTGCTGCCAGCCCGTCACACGTATCGATAAACCCATCAAGGTGCAGTGCTCCCGTTACAATGGCCAGGGTCGCAAACAGCAGGACGTTCACCAGCATGACAGGCAGGAATAAAGTGAGCAGCAGGTCCAGTCCCCACAGCAGTAGCCCGATAAGCGCTCCCACGATCGGGAAAAAGGCCAGGGAACGTCCCATCTCGGCGGGAGAGTATCGTCTCCTGTGCTTAACAGGGACTATCGTCAGGAGGTGTATAGCGACCAAAAATGGCATGGTTTATAGTATCCTGATTCTAAGTCCCTCTCTTAATTCTGACGGTTCGAAATCCACAATGCAACCTGCATCAATCCCTACTCGACATCACTTACCCCGGCCTCAGCGAAGGTTTTCATCCCCGAAAGGGTCTTCACTGCGGCCTCGACAACCGTCATTGCCAGCGCAGCGCCTGTGCCTTCGCCAAGGCGCATTTCAAGGTTCAGAAGTGGACTTAAGCCCAGTTTTTCCAGCATTATCCCGTGTCCGCTCTCGGCGGAGTGATGCCCTGCAATGATGTGCTCCTTTGCCGTTGGGGCCAGATTGATGACTAGAAGCGCAGCTGCCCCTGAAATAAACCCGTCGATGACCACCGGCACCCGGTGCGCCACCGCTCCGAGGATAACCCCGACCAGCCCGCCGATCTCAAATCCGCCGACCTTGGAGAGGACATCGATTGGGTCCGTGGGGTCGGGATTGTTGACGCTCAAGGCCTTCTCGATCATCTTGACCTTGTGATCGAGCTGCTCGTCACCCAGTCCCGTGCCGCGCCCGGTGATATCCTGTACTGGCGTGCCCGTTATGGCGGCGCATATCGCGCTGCTGGGTGTCGTGTTGCCAATGCCCATCTCTCCTGTTCCCACGATGTCAAGTCCCTTCTCTATCTCCGCCTCCACCACCTCGATGCCGGCCTCGATCGAGTCGATTGCCTGTTGCCTCGTCATGGCCGGACCCTGTGTCATGTCCTTTGTCCCGAAGTCTATCATCTTGCAGATGAGCCCGGGCTGAGGCTCGAATCCCCCAACGACGCCCATGTCCACGATGATAACTCGTGCCCCGATGTGGCGGGTGAGTATATTGATGCCGGCGTTTCCGCTCAGGAAGTTGAAGACCATCTGCCTGGTAACTTCCTGAGGATAAAGGGATACGCCTGAGTTTACCACGCCGTGGTCAGCGGCCATAGTGATGATTGCTTTGTGTTCGAGGAATGACGCTATTCTCCCTCTAATGCCGGCTATCCTGATGGATACGTCCTCAAGTTTCCCCAGGCTTCCTCTCGGTTTGGTGAGTTGCTCCTGTCTTTTGCGAGCCGATTCCATTGCCGCTTCGTCGAGAGGGCGGATTTGTTTTAAAATCTGGTCTAATGATGCTCCCACTATTTTCCTCCTTTTGGTTTTGGGTTCGTTATCTTCTGACTCATCCATATAGCCTTCTCCCCCCTTTGTGTCATTGCATAGTAACCATACCCTCATTTATGGAGTCCCATAATACTGTAGACAGCATCCATGTTGAGGCTATTGCGCACTACATCAGCCAGCTTGTCATATTGTTGATCCCTTGTAGTGGCACGGCGTGCCGTGCTCCTATCTCCCACAGGCAGCCCGCGACGTCTGCTTAAATAATTCAGCAAGCCCTGCCTGAACCCTGAATTGTGGAATAGACCGTGAATGTATGTGCCGAGCACTGTACCTTGAGCGTTCAATCGACCATCCAGGTATTCGGTTCCCCCATGCGGCGTCTCGAAGACCTGCAACGCCGGGATATCCTGGTCGCCTTTGATGTGGCCCATGTGTATTTCATATCCCACGATTTCCTGCCCGTTCATCCCTTCCAGCAAGCCTGTACCAGCGACCACCCTAGCCCTGACCTGTGTGCTCGACTTATGGGACCTGAACGTGGTCACTATGTTTATGAGTCCCAACCCCAGAGCGCTTTCCTGCTCCGACTCAATGCCGTCGGGGTCATGGAGGCTTCTCCCCAACATCTGGTATCCGCCGCAGATGCCAATTACGGGGATTCCGTGCCTTGCCAGATTAACGATCCGTTCCGCCAGCCCGGATTTCCAGAACCAAGAAAGGTCATTAATCGTGCTCTTGGTTCCGGGCAGGATAACGAGATCGGGTGCCCCCAGCTTGTCAGGGTGATCTATGTACCGGAGATGACAACCCTCCGCTTCGAACGGATCAAAATCATCGTAGTTTGAGATGTAAGGCAGGCGGATAACGGCGATATCCAGATCAGCAGGGGCACGGCTTACTATATCCTCACGCTCATCAAGGTAAACCGAGTCCTCCTGAGCGATGGTGATATCCCGGAAATAAGGGACTACACCGAGCACGGGCTTTGCGGTGCGTTCCTCCAGGAGATCGAGTCCGGCCTGAAGCAATTGTACGTTCCCCCGGAACTTATTGATGATAAATCCCTTAACGTAATCACGTTCCTGGTCATCCAGCAGCTCCAGAGTCCCGACGAGCGAGGCAAATACCCCTCCTCTATCGATATCCCCCACCAGCAGGACCGGTGCGTCAGCCATGCTGGCTATTCTCATATTAACGATCTCCCGCTCCTTGAGGTTGATCTCCGCAGGGCTCCCCGCCCCCTCGATGGCCACTATGTCGTAGGCGGAACGGAGGCGGTCCAGTGAATCCTGTATCACCTTCAAGAGGTCAGAGGTAAAGTCGTAGTAGTTATGGGCGGAGATCGTTTGCCACACCTTGCCAGAAACGATTACCTGCGATTTAGCATCCGCTTCCGGCTTAAGGAGTACAGGGTTCATATCCACCGTGGGCTCGATACCTGCTGCCTCCGCCTGCACTACCTGCGCTCTTCCCATCTCTCCCCCATCCTTTGTGACAAAGGAGTTAAGAGCCATGTTCTGCGACTTGAAGGGCGCTACGCGAAACCCGTCCTGCCTGAATATGCGGCAGAGAGCAGCCACCAGTATGCTTTTACCTGCTGAGGAGCTTGTCCCCTGGATCATCAGGGTTTTCATTTGCTTATCTCCCTCGCAGCCTCAATAAGTCTCTTACACTCGGGCAAGGTGCGCGGCGCAATGCGAATGTAATCGGGTAATCCAAACGATGTGCAGTCCCTTACCAGCATGCCTTTATGGAGTAGCCTCTGCCGAAATCCACTGGCGTCACCGACCTTGACCAGGAAGAAGTTTACCTCGGATGGGAGCGGCGGCAAGCCAAGCTCGGAGAGCTCTTTTATAAGATAGTTCTTTGCCTTTATCAACTCCTGCCTGCAATGCTCCAGGTAGTCTGGTCCGCCTGAGGCGGGTTGCATAGCAATTATTCCAGCTTCCTGGGCCAGGGCATTGACGTTCCACGGTGGACAGACACAGCGGAGAGTGGAGATGATTCCCTCGCTCGCTACCCCGTAGCCCAGGCGCAATCCGGCCAGAGCATAGCCCTTGGTCATGGATCGCAGGACTAGCAGATTGCCGCTCTCGATCAGGTCAATCGAGGATTCACCGTAATCAACGAAGGTCAGGTATGCTTCATCGATAATTATCAGTGACTCAGGGGCACTCCCCAGAAGCCTCTCCACATGCGTCCGGTCAAAATACCGTCCTGTGGGGTTGTTCGGATTGCAGAGGAAAACGACCTTTGGCGTGTGTTTATGGATAAGCTCCTCGGTTTCCGCCATATCTAATTGAAAATCGTTTGCTGATGAGAGTTTTTGCCTGATAATCTCCGCACCGGCAATCTGGCAAGCGACTTCGTACTCTCCAAAGGTAGGTTCGATAATGAGAACACGGTTGCCCTGAGTTAAGTAGGCTTGCATGGCAAGCCGGATAATCTCTGTGGAGCCATTGCCTGCCAGGATGTTTTCCGTCCCGACGTTCAGACTGTTAGCCAAAGATTCTCTCAAGGAGATGGCCTCGGGATCGGGGTAATAGGAGACATCGACCTTGCCCAGGTGTTCCTTAACTTCCGGCGGTGGGCCAAAGGGGTTCAGATTGGCGCTGAAGTCGAGGATATCCTCCGGTTGGATCCCCATTGCTGCCAGTTCGGCATAGTTGATACCTCCGTGGGGACAAATCTCCATGTTCTCGATTTCGGGCCTAGGACGTAACGACAATACTTATTCCTCCTGCTAGCAAACAAATAACGGTCCAGATGAGACACGCCCTATCGATGACCTTTACGCCGGACGAGATAAGCTGGGGAGACAGAGGACTATTGGAATCGCCCAGGATGTAATGGCCGGCCTTCTCTAGCCGGGTTCTGAGTGCTCCTGCAACCGCGCTCATCGGCCAGCCTGCGTTGGGACTTGCGGTCTTACCGTGATCGCGTAGCATAATACGCCAGGCATTTCTCGCGTTTTTGACTGTCCAGGCAGCAGCCACTATGAGCAGTCCGGAAATCCGCGCCGGGATAAAGTTCAATACATCATCCAGTCTGGCAGCAAACTTGCCCAGGTACTCGTATTCTCCGTGATATCCGATCATGGCGTCAAGTGTATTCACCACCCGGTAGGCCATTGCACCAGACACGCCGAGCAGGCAAAAGTAAAAGAGCGGAGCGACAAAGCTGTCGCTCAGGTTCTCCGCCATGGATTCCACGGTTGAGGAGACTACTCCGGGTTCATTAAGCCTATTCACATCACGGCTGACCAGCGACCGTGCGGTGTCGCGAGCTTGCGTAAGATCATCATGGACCAAGAGTGATTTTATCTTCAAAGATGTAGTGCGCAGCTCCCTGAAGGCAAAAGTCGCCTTGAACAGGAGAGCACCGAACAATATGTAGAGTATCATGTTGAAATCATGGAGGAAAGATAAAAGGAAATATACGGGAAGGGAGAAGAGAGCGACAATAACCATTGTAATCAAAATGCCATAGAGAAGTTGATTGAACCCCCCTTTAGAAGAGGATGGCTTAGAGCGATTACAGAAACGACACAGAAGTGAAGTCAGCTTCCCCATCCACACCACGGGATGAATAGCTCGGGGGAGTTCTCCGAACAAGAGATCAATGGCTAAAGCCAGGAGAAAGATATACAAAAAATCCATATGATCCTCAACGTTTTAGGTTGCTTTATGCAGCTTCATCTGTGTCTCCCTGTGCAAAAACGGAATTCGCGAAGTCGTCATGGCCGTTTCCGGTGATTGCAAGTGTGGTGGGCAACTGATTCATCGGGTGAGGGATGACATATACCTCAGCCCCGTAGACTTCCCTTATATTTTGCGGGGTAAGTACCTCCTGCGGTGTGCCTCTGGCATAGACATGTTTCCCGTTCAGCATGATAAGCGAATTACAGTACTGAGCGGCCAGATTAAGGTCATGAAGGGCAGCGATAACGGTTAGTCCCTGCTTACGGCACAGGCCTTTGACGAGGTTCAGGATTTCCACCTGATGATTTATGTCAAGATTGGCAGTTGGCTCATCGAGGAGAATCGCCTTTGCCTCCTGTGTAAGTGCTCTGACAATAATCAGCCTTTGTCTCTCTCCCGCCGATAGTTCCCCCACTCGGCGGTCAGCCAGCGACTCGGTCTTTGTGGCCTTCATTGTCTGCCAGGCGACGAGCATGTCCTTCCGTCCTTCATACCGTAGGAATCCGAGGTGAGGGGTGCGTCCCATTAGTACTACTTCAAAGGCCGTGAACGCCGGTGGCAGTACCGGATTCTGTGGCACAGTGGCAATCAAGCGGGCAAGCTCTCCCCTGTCGAGTGTTTTCAGATCTCGGCCATCGATGGTTACATTGCCGGCGAACATGTTAAGCACCTTGTTTATCCCCTTGATCAGGGTCGATTTACCCGAACCGTTGGGCCCGATGAGCCCGATCATTGTGCCAGGGCTCGCATCCAGATTGACTCCGCTTAATACCGGTTGATGGTCATAGCCCAGACTCACATTCTCCAGTGTTATCATGCTCCCTCCTTTTATAGGGCGAATAAATTCGCCCCTACCCCTAAGTTAATAGCAAGCTCCGCAGGAAGCCCCTGTCTTCCTGACTTACGGATACTGTCATCGTTTCCTTTTCCTCTGTTCCTTTTTGCTTCTCCACGACTATTTCCCCATCCCCCGCATCCGAATACCGCACCGTCAACTTCGCCGCGATCCCGAAAGCCTCCTCCTCTTCTAAGCCGCCATCGGGGGACTCCATCAGCGTTATCGGGCTTCCGCAGCCAGGGACTTCAAATGCGTAGTCCTCCGGCCCTTTCAATTCCTGCAAGGTGTTGTTATCCTGCTCATTCCTGCCTACTATGATCTTGTATCCCTCGAAACGAAAATGTCTCCCCACTTTAAGTCGCGGGATGTCATGCAACGACGGTTTTTGTTTATATCGAAACAGGTCACGCAGCTTGGCGGAGAATTCCTGCTGTGTCAGCAAACACCCCCCTGCTGGCTGAGGGTACTGGTTTATACCCAATTCATCTGCTAGAGCCATCTGCGGTTTCCTGTTCCGGCCCTTTATCGCCATCAGCTTTTGCCGGTCGACCCACCCCTCGAACTCGGGGATGGTCTCAGGTAACAGCCTTGCGGAAAGCGGCCTCAATATCAATCCGCCCAACCCCGATTCCTCATCTATAATCTTCAGGGCTTTTTTTGTTTGACTCATCGGCCTCTCGCCGAGCACTTCCCCGGTGAAGAGGAAGCTGGCTCCTATTCTGTCAACAATCTCCTTTGCTTTCTTCAACACATAGATGCGGCAGTCGATACATGGATTCATCTCAGTGCCGTAGCCATGCTTGGGGGTCCCGATCACATCCATGTAACCTTCACCGACTTCCACAACCTCCAGAGGCACGCCCAGGTCCTGTGTGAGCTGGGCTATATCCTGTTTCTCGGCGATGAAAGGAATATTCATATGCATTGCCGTAACGTCGATCCCCTGATCCAACACCAACCTCAGGGCGAGTATCGAGTCCAGTCCGCCTGATATAAGTCCAAGTGCTTTCATGAATTTAAGTCTTCAGCCCAGTCGGGACAGACCTTCAGGCCTGTCCCGACTGGGCCGGCCCCAGATAAGCCTTACTGCATGAGGGATGATTATTCCCACAAAGCCTATGTGACCGGTGAAGCACACCGCGGCGGATGTGATAAGCATGGCGGTGGCGAGCAGAATAATCTTTACCCGTTCCACGTTGACGCCAAGCTGCTGTGCCTGTTCTTCATCAAGCTGCATCACATTGAGTGGACGCGCATACAGCCAGATCACGAAAGTGCCTGCTATCACACAGGGGAGCACAACGGCAGTTTCACTCCACTTGGTTAAGGAAAGTCCTCCCAGTAGCCAGAACACTATCTCGTGCAATTCCTCACCGGAAACAGTCATAAGGTAGGATGTTACCGAGGACAGGAATGCCCCTAGGGCCACTCCCGCCAGGATGAGGGTGGTTGAAGGCAAAGTCCGGCCCACGCGAGCAAGGGAATACACCCCCGCCACTGCGCACATGGCGCCGATAAAGGCAAAAAGAGGAGTTGTGCCAAAGCTCATCCACTGGAGGCTAAAAGGAATGAGAAAAGCAACAGTTGCCCCCAACCCTGCTCCCTGTGCAACACCCAGCAAGTACGGATCGGCTAGGGGATTGCGAAACAGCCCCTGGTATGTTGCTCCCGCCACCGACAGGGCTGCGCCCACCAGTCCTGCCAGTAGGATGCGGGGAAGCCTGATGTCTATGACTATCGTATTAAAGATATCGGGCCAGGTGGAGTCGATGGTTAAGAAGGGTAGGCGTGAGAGAAGAACCTTGAAACACGTGCCAAACGGGATATGCACGCTGCCCAGCGTAGTGGCGAAGACCACCACTGCCAGGAGTGCTACGGAAAGGCCAATCAACGCGTAGATCTTGCCCTTCCGCTGAAGGTAGGAGAGCACTCTCGATTCCCCTGCCTTGTCAAGCGACGCAGAGGGGGTATGCTCCATTTGCCTTTATTCCCGGGATGAGAGCTCTGCGTCGAAATCCAGAGCCCAAACTCCATTTCTGTTTACCGTATTACCCTGCATAATCTTAAGCGGCCTCTGAAATATCGGTCCGTCTGTGACGAAGGTATGGTATTCACCGGATTCCCCACAGGGGTGAGAGTTATATTCCTTAACAATGTTCTCCACAAACTCCTTGTCCAGATTCTTTCCAAGGAGAGACTTGCCTAATTTCGAGGCTACAACTATAGAGCGAAATCCACTATTCCAGAACTCATTGAGGAGCTGTTCAGGATCGCTCTGCCAGAGAGGTAAGCGGGGACTGACTCCCACTTGCCCACAGACCCTCTCTATCCATTCCCTGTGTTCCTCCAGGTCCATGTCACCGAAGATCCCATCCTCAATCCCCTTGTCCTTGAGCTCCGTTACAGCCTTCTTGAAGTTCTCTTCGTAGCTTTCCCACGATGTGGGAACTTGCATCAGGGGGATGCCCATAGCCTGTGCCTGCATATGCAGAACCTCGGACCTGATTCCGTGGGACCTTGATCTCTGACCATCTTCCGCCACGAAATTGAGCAAGTACGTAACCTCATACCCTTGAGAAATAGCCCTGTATGTTGCCAGAGCACAATCCTTACCCCCGCTCCAGGAAGCAAAGGCTTTCATCTTACGTCTCCCGTTATCTGGTTCTCAGGGTTCTTCACAATAGCGTCCCTGGTGGCACGGGTAACAGCTTTGGCCATCATTTCTCCCAGTTTGCTGTGTCCACCTATATATTTGATCACAGGTCCATGACCGGAAACAATTACCGTGTTGTCCGTTCCGGTTCCTGTAGCTTGAAGCTCAGCGTTATAGGAGCTTCTTACATTCATATCTTGAAGGACAAGGGTTTTGGCCTCCGTTGCTGTAATTATCGAACGGGTCATTGCACCTTCTGAAAGGCTGGCGTTTGTCAGGAGAATTGTATTGATGGTTCCCAATGTCTCAAACCTGCCGTTTCTTTCCACACTCCCTGCTTTATCTAACCCTATCCTCATGGCGTTGCTCCTGACACCGGCGGTAACGAAGGCGCAAACCCGAAACTCTTCAAACTCCTCTTTGGCCAGTGAGAAGTTCTCCACATCTACCCCGGTGAGAAGGAGGGTGGTTTCGGAGGGTACGAGTTCGAGTGTCTTGAAAATCTCATCTTCATATACTTGCGTATGCTTATGAACAAAGTCCCAGAGCTGCGGGGGATTAAAACTGTTAGCTACGAAATTTCCGCGTTTAAATCCCTCCCGGGAGTTAAGACAATTCGCCAGCCTCGGAAGAGAGATGATGAGTGTTTTTACTGGGACATCCCGAAATCGATGAAAGGCGATTCGAGCTCTTGCGCCCTCCAATTCCCAAGGAATCTCATTGAATTTCATGCTATTTATTGCTCTCTCGCTCATCGGTTTACGGCTTGCGGAAGGTATCAGGGTGAATGAAATGAGCCATCCACTCCAGGCCGTCGGTTATTCTAGGGCCAGCGCGACCCACAAGGTCTGCATTGACCTGATATATCCTGTCATTCTTGCGGGCACCTGTTCCGCTGAGACGCTGTTCCGTCTTAGCCCACTCAAGCGGCTTATCCTCGGCCTCACCATGTCCGGTGGATGTAACGATCACACCGGGATTGCGCTCGATGACTTTTTCCAGGTCGACCACCTTGTGGCCTGTAATATCCCCAAAGATATTTTTACCACCAGCCTTGCTAATTAGCTCATGGATCACAGTACCTGAACCCACGCTGTACAAGGGGTCATGCCATGTAACAAAAAAGACTCGCGGCTTCTCTAATTCTGCAGTTTTATCTGTCACAAGGTCGATTCTCCCTTTCATGTCATTTACAAGGGTAGAGGCTTGTTCCTGCCTCCCTGTGACCTCACCTACCATCTGGATGCTATCCATCATCTCACTAAGGTTGCCAGGCTCCACTCCCAGAACTGTGAGCCCTTTACCTTCCAAAGCTGGAATGGCTCCCTCTTTGTGCATGCTGGTAACCAGGATCAGATCCGGATCGAGAGCAACGATCTTTTCCAGGTCGGGGGTGCTGAATCCACCCACTTTGGGATTTTGTTCAGCTTCCAGAGGGTAATCGCAGAAATCCGTGACCCCAACTATCTCTTCGTCCAGCCCCAGGGCAAACAGAATCTCTGTATTGGAGGGAGCCAAAGAGACAATTGTCTCAGGCAACCCCTCGATAACGACAGACCTACCGAGATCATCGGTCACCTCGACAGTCTGCTGAGCGGTTGTAGGTGACTCCGCCTCCCCCGATTGAGTTGCCACAGGAGCACAGCTTATAGCAGCTATAAATATAAGGATTAAGAGCCCTGACAAAACAGTGCATGTAGTGATAGTGTTACGGATAGTATTGATCATAGTTTCCTCCTCCTTTTTATCAAACATGCTTACCTATGAACAATTTTAGATGATAGCACCTCGTTGCCGCGGAGTCAAGCTGGGTTTTTGAACTGCCGACTGGTGTTCCAAGCGTTTATGTTGAATGATTATCGCTCTTTATGGTACTCTTTACCCATCAGGACCAATATTGGCCTAGTATAATTGTTGTAAAAAGAGGAAAGAGGTTTTAAGGCTTTCTCTGACTAACCATAAATTTGCCTTCCAGAGGTAGACATGAGACAAGACACATCTGTAAGCCCCATTGTCGTTAAGATCGGCGGCAGCACATTGGGGAATCATGATACCACGCTGGAGGACATCGTTACCTTACAGAAGCGGAAGATTCCTCTAGTGGTGGTCCACGGCGGCGCCAAGAGGGTCACGGAATGGCTGGACCGGCAGGGCATATCAACCAGTTTTGTGGATGGCGTCAGGGTCACTGATGAGAGGTCGCTTGAGGTGGTTGCGGCGGTATTGGGTGGACTTGTGAATACTGAACTTGTGGCAGCCATTAATTCATTGGGAGGGGAAGCAGTCGGGATGACTGGAGTCGACGGCAATCTAATTGAGAGCAAGATCGAGGAACCAAAGCTGGGCATTGTCGGGGGAATTGTCAGAGTTAACCCAGGGTCGGTGCTGGCTCTACTGCAAGCGGGATTGGTGCCACTTATCGCTCCCCCTGCCGCGAAATCCTCAGAAGAAATTGCCAGTGTCCCATATATAAATGTTAACGGCGATGACATTGTCGGTGAGCTAGCGGTAGCCTTGAACGCAGAGACATTGATCTTCCTCACCGACGTGGACGGAATTCACGATGGCGAGGGCAAGTTTGTGAAAGAGCTCTCCAGGAATGAGATTGTATCCTTAATGAGCAGCGGAGCAATTAGCGGGGGTATGATTCCAAAGGCAAGATCAGCACTAACTGCCTTAAAGACAGCACGCAAAGTGCAGATCGTGGACGGACGACGGCCACACGCACTGCTAAATGCCGCTGAAGGCAATGGTTTTGGAACAAATATCCAGTAATTTCCCTACTTACTTATACTCGAAACAGGCTCTGTAATCCATGATAAAGGATCTCAGATTTCGTGATTGAAATTTCTCTTTTATCCCCGCATATCTTGACAAGAACAACGGGACGTCGTATCATTGATCACGTTATGAGATTGAGACGCATTCGCAACGAGACGACCGAAACGCAGGGTTATCCCCTCACTGCTCAACGTAAGCTCCTTCTGCAGGTGATCCATGAAGCAGAGGGATACCTGGATGCTAAGGAATTGTATAAACGCGCTAGCAGCAGGGATGCATCCATAAGCCCCGCCACTGTTTATCGAAGCTTGAATCTATTCAAAGAGCTGGGGTTGGTCGATGAAAGGAAGTTGGGTAAGACGAGACGCTACTATGAAGCCAAAAAGTCGCCCCAACACCACCATATGGTCTGCCGCGGATGTGACAGAGTCATCGACTTTGAAAGCCCTCTCATCAACGAATTAGTTGAGCAGGTGCGTCGCGATTACAATTTCAACGTTGCCACGGCTGAGCTCTACCTTGAAGGCTTCTGTTCGGAGTGTGATCGGGGAGGGGGAAATGGCGATAATTCTGGCCATTGAGAGTTAACTAGGCCAATAGCCCTGCCCAGCCAAGATGGGCGTATAATAAGAAGGGGGTTTACGTTGTGAAAATAGCAGCAGCATGTGACGATGACCTGAACATCAGCCGATATTTTGAACAAGCCCCTTATTATGCAGTAGTAATAGTGGAAGATGGGATGGTTGTGGGCAGGGAGACCCGTGATAAGATGAGAGCCTCAACTTCGAACAGCGATGAGAAACACCGCCACAACGGGTTAGAGCCAATTCTAGATTGCCAAGTGCTCCTGGCAGGAGATATAGAAAGAGAAGCTTATGAAATGATAAAAAGGTATGACATTGAGCCTATTGTGACCGATGTCGGAAATATATATGAAGCGGTGCTCTTATATATGAAAGGGAAACTTTCCAATCTTAAAGAGGCATAGGAGAGCTGGTCCCTCTTTCTTGATTCGACCCGCATTGTTTGTTGCTTAAGTATCAAATCGTGCGCAAAATAAGAGCTAATTAATAAAAGGAGGAACAAGTGAACGCACAGGTACGAAAACCCTTTGAGGAGGTACTGGGATATCTTGAGGGAAAAAAGAAAATAGTCCTTATGGGCTGTGGTGGATGTGCGACCATCTTCCACACAGGCGGGCAAGAAGATGTCGAGGAAATGGCGGGGAAGCTCGAGAAAGAGGGAAAGGAGATCGTGGGCAAGATCAAAATGCCATTTGCCGTTTTCACATGCTACCTTCCCATGTCATCGATGTTTCTCAAAGAACACAAGGACGAGATAGAACAATGTGACGCTATACTGATGCAGAGCTGTGGCGATGGCTTACAGGCAGTGCGGGGATATCTGGAGGAGGAAATGGGCATCGTAAAGCCCATGTATCCTTCAAACGATGCTTTGGGATTTTCCAGCGGAGGTCCTGCTAAGTTCAGGGAAGAATGCCAGGCATGTGGAGAATGCGAGCTCGGGAAAACCGCAGGTATCTGCCCGCTTGTGCAGTGTCCCAAAGGATTGATGAATGGACCATGCGGCGGTACTCGTCCGGATGGCAAATGCGAAGTCGATCCTGAGAAGGACTGTGCATGGGTCCAGATATATAGGCGGTTGGAGAAGTTAAATAGCCTTAACGAGTACTCACAGATATTGGAACCACACGACTGGAGTAAGCAAACAAGGCCCAGAATGCTGGAAATCGAGCCTATTGATCTACATGAGAAATTAGGGGAAACAAAGAAGACCCTGGAAGCGCTGGGCATATAAACAACTAGAGCAACGCTTGTCAGAATTACAGGGCACAACAGGAGGAACTATGAAGCTATCCATTTGCGGCAAAGGGGGCAGCGGGAAAAGCACGGTTGTCGCATTGTTGGCTGGTGAGGCTGCCGCAAGAGGTTATCGTGTTTTGGTTGTTGATTCCGATGTATTCCCTTGAGTGTGTCATTTTTATCGACCACGCAGGCGAGCATGGTCTCCTTA
>JAGXOF010000169.1 GCA_023660035.1 Dehalococcoidia bacterium LH_S1 | reverse complement strand
TCCCTTGCCTATCTTGCTCCGGTAGGGTATATTGAAAAAGAACTTGCTAAAATCCATAACCCAGTGTTACCCATGTGGTCAGCCAGCACATTACCTTGCATCCACCTCTATTCTTCTATATAATGAAGCAGATGTGGGAAAATTTAACGGCAGTTTAACGGAAAGTTAGGCCTTCAAAAAGTAGCAGAAGAGGGGGGCAGCGAGTGTACATGCCTCAAAGCCGGGGAGTTTGGTGGCTAGCTGATTTCAGAGCCGACGCGGTACTGCTCTACAGGGAGTACGAAGCTGGAACGATCACGAAGGAGGAGATGTGGGACTCACTGGCGCAAAAATACCCACAATTCGGGCTGCCCCACATGCGAACTCTTAGAGGCTGGGCCCACGGGGACTGGGGCGATCTTCCTGAGCGGCGCATACGTTTCTCCACCTCTACCAGCTAATGCAATGGGTTGGCGGGTGGCTGTGCGAACGCGGACCATGTTATCCACAAGGGCTGTGGAATTGGATGCTCGCCTACACGCTGGTGGGTATGGTATGTTCGATCAGCGGCGAGATGATATAATCCTTGGAGAAAGGAGGTGAAGCCTCAAACTGGGTCCGTCGAAGCTGGTGAGGCCTCCAGCGGGTTGGTTTTCGACCCTCTCCCTCCCAAGGAGAAGGTCGCGGGTTCGAAACCCGTCTTCCGCTCCAGAGCATGGCCGGTTGATGATTGGAAATTGAGGACTAGAATGGCGGCGTAGCCAAGTGGATAAGGCGGAGGTCTGCAAAACCTCTATTCGGCGGTTCGAATCCGCCCGTCGCCTCCACGATATGAGTTCATTGAGTTCCTGGAGTTTGTTGAGTTATTTGAGTTCTTAGCACCCGTCAAGTGATGAAGTGCCTCCTCCGAGGGATTTTCCCGCCATCCTTGACAGATACACTCAGCGAACAAAACAAACTCAAAGAAGTGTAAAAGTAACTACCGGAGGAAAACAGCGCAATGTGGCTTCAAACGAGAATGTTTCTGTTAATGGCACTCCTGTTTGGCATCCTGTACGGGGTCATTACGGGAGTAGGCACCTGGATGGGGGAGGGAAGTGCTATCATATACATCGTCCTGGCATTCGCCTTCATGGGTATCCAATACCTTATCGGGCCAGCGATGGTAAGCTGGTCGATGAAAGTGAAATGGGTCTCCGAAAAGGAGGCGCCTGAATTGCACAGAATGGTAGAGGAGCTGGCCAGGCAAGCCAATCTCCCCAAACCAAAAGTCGGGATTTCACAGCTTAACATCCCCAATGCATTCGCCTTTGGGAGAACACAGCGTGATGGCCGGATTTGCGTCACCCGC
>JAGXOF010000168.1 GCA_023660035.1 Dehalococcoidia bacterium LH_S1 | reverse complement strand
GGCGATCATCATTTCCGTGATTGCCGTGATCTTGGTATTCGTGTTCCGCAGCAGGGGCCAGCAGACACCTGAACAGGAGTAGGGCCCTAAGGAGTGTGTTCTGGTAGAGAGAGCGGTCCGCCTGGCCCTGCTGGCGCGGACCGCTTTCCTTCCCGTCCGGAAGTGATGGGCTATATGTCGCTGTACCGGGTACTATGAGGTCCTGGTAACTGGCAAACCCTCAAAGTCCGGTTTTCAGGCAGAAACAGTCCAGTTTTTAGCTGTAGGTAACACACGGCCCTTTACCCCTTGACGAACCATGTATTTGAGGTCATGGTATATATAAGCACGGTGCGTAGGGTGATGTATGTACAGTTTGATCAGGGGTAGTGAGAGGGAATAAGATGAAAATGCAGCGAAACTCAAAGAATTGCCCAGATGGCTCCAAAGGGATATTGTATAAGCCATTGTGGGAATCGTCAGCAGACAATGATATGCTACCACCAGAGGCATAAATTGACTGAAAGACCGCTTAATGTATGATAGTATGTGTTGAGGGATATGAAGATGAGCATCTTGAAGGAAAGGGTAAAATTTACCTACGAGGATTATCTCTGCCTTCCCGACAATGGCAAGAGGTATCAAGTAATAGAAGGGGACGTTTATATGGTTCCGGCACCAACGCCGAGTCATCAGGATATGCTGGGGAAGTATGAGAGCCGGGGCGTTTATGGCATTGGGCAGTCCCTGGAATCGCCTACTCTAAAAGGGCTCAAGGTCGACTTGTGTATTCCTTCCATAGGGCCAGAGCATCATCGAATTTCCACAATCCCAGTGACGCCAATGCCAGCACCCTTATCGACTCGGAACAGCGGTGAAGCTTGCATGCCTGCTTGGCGTAGTCATAGGCAGTATGGGAGCGCCTGCTTTGCAGTGCGGCAAGGGCCTGTTGCTGGCAACGAACGGCGGCGCGCTCGGCCCCGAGCACCTGCCGCAAATCAGTTTGGCAGCGGTGGCAGACTTCTCCTCCTCTATATGGTGCATGGCAAGTTGGACAGTAATCCATAGTCTATCCAAGATAGAAGAGTATGTCATCTAGCTCGTGCTTCAACTCTTCTGCCTTTTGAAGGTCTCCCTCATGGAACGCGTCGCGGATACCCTCCATCAGATTGATCATCTCTTCGCGGTCTTCCGTCACTGCTGTATCAAGTGCCTTCTCCGCCCGCTCCAGCGTCTCGCGCATTTCTTCAGGCAACTTCTTCCCGGCCGCATCTTGCCAGAGTTCATCTTGGCCTGCCTTGTCGTCGCCCCAGAGAGCCGCCACCCGGTCTCTGGATGCATCGAGTTCCTCGGGTGTGCTCCGACC
>JAGXOF010000167.1 GCA_023660035.1 Dehalococcoidia bacterium LH_S1 | reverse complement strand
CGTCCGCACGCATGGATAGGGTAAGCTCCCAGTGGACGATGTAGCGGCTATAAGAAAAGAGTTCAGTTACCCGATCATTGATTTACCTCCGACCGGTTCCATTAACCTGAGCGATGTTTCGGATACCTCCGAGGCCATTTCCTCTGCAAGTTCCCCAGTAGACTCGGCCAGGCTCAACGATGTTTGCGATACCTCAGAGGCTGATGGAGACTCTTACAGGATTGTGGGAGTTGTATTGCATGATCCCACAGCCACTGATCCGGCAAGTGCTAGCGTATCTGCAGTACCAGAGGGTTTGCTCCAGCCAGCAGTGGGTGGCGAGATCTATCCGGTAAATAGCGTTACTATCCTGGCACCGTGAATCACTTTACTTGGAGCCATCATAGTTGGGGGAACAATATTGCTGAGGCGTCGGAGGACTCAGCAATGGAAACTCGGTAAGCCAGGAAAGCTTGCTGAAGAATATAAAACCGAAGATGGACAGTAAGAGTAGTGGGTTTGGATCTCAAGCTTCGCTTAGATTATCAATGTAAAATTTTACGGATCCCCAGCAAAGAGATAAACTCAAGTCTATCAGCAGGTGACTTGATCGAGGAAAAGTATGGGGTTATTGATACGGCATAAGATGGTGGGCGGTACTGGACTTGAACCAGTGACCTTTGCGATGTCAACGCAACGCTCTATCCACTGAGCTAACCGCCCATGCGCACATTTCATGATATAGCAAGCTTAATCTGTTGTCAACTTCCAATTTATTCGTGTTATCTATAGCTGAAAAGTGAACTGGTAACAGTGGTAATGTTGTGGGTATGTGGGCAAGTCGGAGACTTGTCCACGCCATGGGGGTAACCTAAAGAGTTATCCCCATGGTGGGATATCCACAACGCAAAGGGCTCGTCATTCCTTAAACCCCGTGGCAGTTTGGAATGGCTGGAGAGGTGAGCCGTAGGTGATATATTCCTCCCCGAAAGGAGGAATAATGGATCACATACATAAACGGTTCACTGCCGAGCAAGTGAAGGCTCTCCTAAAGGGATATTGCCAGGGGACATTGGATAGAGCAGAGGTGGAAGAGATATTGGAGGTGAGCAAAACCAGATCCTTTGCTCTCTTAAAAGAATACCGACGTGAACCGGAGAATTTCTCTTTAGCTTATCAGAGGGAGACTCCAACCAAATTACCTGCTTCAGTTGAGGAGAAGATTGAGAAGCAACTGAGGATGGAAAAGGGATTAGTCGAGGATCCCACTTTGCCCATCATCAGCTACAACTATTCAGCTGTGAGGGATCGCTTAATTAAGCGTGGTATCAAGGTATCCCTATCTACTATCATCAACAGAGCTCAGGGATTAG
>JAGXOF010000166.1 GCA_023660035.1 Dehalococcoidia bacterium LH_S1 | reverse complement strand
ATCAATGAGTTTTATTTCCAGTCCGGGGTTTTTCTCTTTGGCGATCTCGCTTGCCTGCACGGCCGACTCGAAGGCCCTGCTAAGCTTTGATGAGATGCTGAGATGGAGTATCGAATTAGTCTTTTCTCCTGTTTTTTCATTGTGGACACGCTCTATTTTCTCTCTAAAGGGGGTCGAGTTCCCAAGGTATCCTCGTGGGCCGGCTCCCTGTTATCAATCAAACCAATCATAGAGCTTGCACATGGAGATCATAGACCTCAGATGGTACTATATCTATACCATCTCGAAAGACCCTGTCTTGAATGACAAGATTTAACGGTGCTACCACTATGCCGTATCTTTCTATTTCTTCCTTGGGTACGCATGCAGCGCTATCTGTTATGATGGCTACTTTGTTCATTCATCCATTAGTACAGGCCGAGGCCAGAAATATGCATCAAGGTTAGGATAGAGTAAGAAAAGGGCAGTGTCAAGAACCGGGGCAATTATTGTGGACGCAATCAGCCTAATTGTCCGGAGAGTTGGCGACCGCCGAGGAGATGCATATGGAGATGGCTAACTGCCTGCCCTCCCTCAGGACCGGAGTTCACTACCACGCGGTAACCTCTTTGGGAGATACCTTCCTGCTCCGCCAGTTTGTTAGCGACCAGGGTCATTTCCCCTATGATAGTAGCATCTTCATGGCTGATATCACCGAGAGCGCCAATATGCTTTTTGGGCACGATGAGAATATGGACAGGCGCTTGTGGCTCTATATCGCGGAAGGCCGTGATTTCCTCATCCTGGTAGACGATGTCTGAGGGAATCTTCCCCGATATTATCTGACAAAAAACACAGGACATTTATCTATCCTCCTGTTTTGTTTGGAGATTGGGATTTGGGCATCGGGATTTCTCAATTTATTTTGGCCGTCTTGTTTGTGCCGAGGTAAACGTGTCCAAACCAACGGGTTGTGGGAAGGACTATTTTAGCTGAGAGAGAACGACCCCGATGGGATTTGAACCCATGATCTCCAGCGTGACAGGCTGGCGTGTTAAGCCGCTACACCACGGGGCCGTATGAAGCATGATACATTTTAACAGCTTGGCATTATCCAGTCAACACTGTCTCGTCTTTGCTGAATGTCAGTTCCCCTGACTCTGAATCAAGGCTGACCACGACGTTATCACCCTCTTGGAATTCCCCTTGCAGTATCTTCTTGGAAAGCGGTGTTTCCACATACCGTTGGACAGCTCTTCGCAGCGGACGTGCTCCGAAAACGGGATCAAAGCCTTCCTTGGCCAGCCATGACTTTGCCTCCGACGTGAGGGATACGGATATGGTCTTCTACAACGGACAAATAGTAGCACGCGACGGTAAAATGGTAG
>JAGXOF010000165.1 GCA_023660035.1 Dehalococcoidia bacterium LH_S1 | reverse complement strand
AATCTGGATTGCTCTCTGTAATTCCGAAGTCATAGTTCAGCGTGAGCGTAACACTGTGGCAACTTGACTACAGTATATCACAATGATAAGCTGGAATCGACCTTAGGGGACTCACAGTGTATTCCAAGCAAAGCAAAGGTAAATCCACTGAACAAGCAGCCGTAGTTATTGATTTTGGTTCACAGTATAGCTGGCTGATTGCCCGTCGTGTCCGCGAATGTGGAGTTTACTCCGAGGTTATCTCGCACGATACCCCCTGGAAAAAGGTGGAAAAGTTAAATCCGGTATGCTTTATCCTCTCGGGCGGGCCGGGCAGCGTCTATGATAAAGGGGCACCACTTGCTCCCAACTATGTTTTTGAGAGCGGACTCCCCGTGCTTGGCATATGCTACGGACTCCAGGCAATTGCCTACCAGCTTGGCGGGCAGGTGGCACTGGCGGAAAAGCGCGAATACGGGCTGGCGATGCTCTATAAAAATGACACGGATGTGCCTCTGTTTGAGGGCCTCGAAGATGCGATACCGGTATGGATGAGCCACGGTGATCAACTCATTGAAATGCCACCCGGGTTTTACAATATCGGATACACCGAAAATTCCCCCCTGGCCGCCATCGCCAATGATAACAAGATTATTGGAATACAGTTCCACCCTGAGGTTGTGCATACCCCTCAGGGTAAGGATATCCTAGCCAATTTCCTTATCAAAACCTGTGAAGCTGAAGGGACATGGACCCCCCAGGATTTTGTCAAACAACAAATTACTCGCATAAAGAAGAAGGTCGGAAAAGGAAAGGTAGTCTGTGCGCTCTCAGGCGGTGTGGATTCCTCTGTCGTTGCTACTCTGGTACACAGAGCCATCGGCGACCAGTTGACGGCAATTTTTGTGAACAATGGCCTCCTCCGCCGGGAAGAAATCGAGCGCTCGCTCAGAACATTCCGCAACAACCTTAAGATGGACGTTCACTACGTGGACGCTACCGACAGATTCCTGGAAGCCTTGAGTGGCGTTATCGATCCCGAGGAAAAGCGCCGCAGAATCGGCAACGAGTTCATCAAGGTTTTTGAGGAGGAAGCAAACACCATTGGAGAGGTTGATTTCCTGGTCCAGGGGACCCTCTATCCCGATGTCATAGAGAGCACAGCTACTGTAAGCAGGTCGGCATCGACGATAAAGACTCATCATAATGTAGGTGGGTTGCCCGAAGCCATGAACCTCAAACTCATCGAGCCACTGCGGTATCTATTCAAAGATGAAGTCAGGCAGGTGGGTACAACCCTTGGCCTTCCGGAGGAGATGGTCTGGAGACAACCGTTCCCGGGCCCGGGTCTGGCCTGGCCACTGCTGTTGTATTATCTCCCACATCTTCTCTTTGCTCGGAA
>JAGXOF010000164.1 GCA_023660035.1 Dehalococcoidia bacterium LH_S1 | reverse complement strand
ATCTACAGCACTATGCCGGGGATGCTCATGACTTACTGTCACAATATCAGCCTTGAGCGGCTTTACAGCGTACCCCCCACTCTCATCGAAAGGATCGGTTATAATGGTAGCATCTCTGCCTTTGAGCCTGAAGCATGAATGCCCTAGCCAACTTATTTCCATTCCTTTCCACTCCCTGGGGCTATCCAGCTAACCCCAAACAACAGTATAACACAAACAGCCAGCGCTATCAGCTTCGAAACCCCAATTCCCGATAGTTCGATACCTAAACCCACAGCGCCTCCACCAATGATGCCAGCCAGCGCCCCAGCGGGCTTGAGTTTGAGCTTGTCTTCATAGAAACCCGCCAGAAGGGGAATCACAACACCGCTTGTGAAGATCGTATATGCCAGGAGGAGAGAATCGATTATCCCCCTTAGCTTCAAGGCAATGACCAAAGCCAGGAAGCCGATAACCACTATGCCAATCCTGGAAATGAACACAGTCCGGCGTTCATCAACGTAAGGGAAAGCACGCTTGAATATATCAACGCTGAGAATGGTGCTGGTTGTCAAAAGGCAGGTATCCGCCGAGGACATTATAGCAGCCAGCAATGCCGCGATCACCAATCCGCTTACACCCACAGGCAAGAGATTGTCTATAACGGTAGGGAATGCTTCCTCAGCCGTAATCCCGGGAAACAGAACAAGAGCTCCCATTCCAACAAATACAATGAGAAAGGCAACCGGGATTGTGATCAGTGCAGCCCAACCCGCGGATGACCTCGCCACAGTTTCGTCTCTGGCGCAGAACAAACGGGAGTAAATATCAGGGCCTACGATATATGTTCCTCCGACCAGGACCAGAAAGGATAGAATATCTCCCCAACCAAAGCTGGGACCGGTGGGAAAAGAAAGATGCCCCTGCGGCAAGGACGCAGCAAGGGCTTCCAATCCTCCAATATAGGAAAACACCAGCCATGCACTCACAAGAAGTCCCACTCCCAGTATGCCAAACTGAATCAAATCCGTATGGAGCACGGAATACTGTCCCCCTAAGACAGTATAAATAATGAAAACGAAGGCAGCGATTGTCATCATTAGGGAAAGATTACCGGGGAGGATAACCGTTAATATCCTGCCAGCAGCCACTATCTGTCCGGCTATTACCGCGATCCAGGCAATCACTATTAAGACAGAGGCAGCAAGCCCTGTCAGCCCTCCATACTGCTTCTCCAAAACCTCAGGAAGGGTATAGAGTCCAAGGCTCCTCACCTTCCTGGCAAAGAAAAGGAACAGAATAGAAAGTCCTACAGTCCCCGCCAGCAACCACCAGATCCCACTTAAGCCACGAGTGTACCCCAACCCCGCCATCCCCACCACCGATGATGAGCCCATTATCGTAGCAC
>JAGXOF010000163.1 GCA_023660035.1 Dehalococcoidia bacterium LH_S1 | reverse complement strand
CCCAGATGATCGATTTTCAATATTTTCATGTTTTGCTCCTTATTTTTTTGTTTCTAAAATGGCCTTATGAAATCCTTCGGTGGCGTTTTTAATGGTATCATCATTCACGTAGAACGAGAGGCGGAAATACCCCGGCCCGCCGATACCTCTGCCCGTCACGGCTAGAATCCGTTCACCCTGGAGAATCTTCACACATTCAATGTCCTTTCTATCGGGCGATCGCGGAAAGAGATAGAAGGCGCCCAGGGGCTTGGTGAATTCATACCCGCAGTCGGCCAATATACCGCAGATTAGCTCCCGCTTTCGGGCGTATTCGCTGATATCGATGCTTTGGCCCTGGGTTTTGGCTACCACCCGCTGCATCAGGGCCGGAGCATTCACGAATCCCAGCACCCGGTTGGTAAACCCCATGGCCGCCAGCAGGTCATCTTTGTATTTCGCCGCAGGGTTTACGGCGATAAAGCCGATGCGTTCCCCGGACAGCGACAGATCCTTGGAGTATGAGGTCACGATCAGGCTGTCTGGATAGGACACAAACACCGGGGGAACCGTCATGTTATCGTAGACGATTTTCCGGTAGGGCTCGTCCGCGATCAGGTAAATGATTTGGTTATGGGCCGCGCTTTTTTCAGAAAGCAGGTCCCCGAGCCGGTCCAGGGTTTCTTTGGGGTAAACCGCGCCCGTGGGGTTGTTGGGTGAATTGATGATCACGGCTTTGGTGGTTTTATCAATGGCCTTATCTAAGGCATCGGCGTCGAGATCGAACTCCGATTTCACCGGTGCTGTGGCAAATTTACCGCCATGGTTGTAGGCATAGAATCTGTATTCCACGAAAAAAGGGGCGGGCGTGACCACCAGTTCGCCTGGATTCAGTATGGCCTTTAAGATAACATTCAGACCACCGGCAGCCCCGCAGGTCATGATGATGTCGGTTTCCGAGAGATCTGTGCCCTGTTCTCTGGAGACCTGCGCCGCAACCGCAGCCTGGGTTTCCGGATAACCGGTGTTGGGCATGTAGGCGTGGTCTATGGCCGGATCGGCGGCTGTTTCCGCCAGTGCCTGCTTGAATGCAGCCGGCGGCGGTACATTGGGGTTCCCCAGGGTGAAGTCATAGACGTTTTCGGCACCGTATCGGGCCTTGAGTTTTGCCCCTTCCTCGAACATCTTCCGAATCCAGGAAGACGCGGTAAGGCTTTTTCCCACATTTTCTGCAATGGACATGGTGTCCTCTGTTTTTAAAACCCGACAGCGCCGGCTTTTGGAAAGTTCAGCCCGAACGGCTAATTCACGCCGGATTTTTTCCATCAGATGAATATTTTATAAGAGAGGGGACCGTTTGTCAACAAGTTGTGCTGGCTGACCACATGGGTAACACTGGGTTATGGATTTTAGCAAGTTCCTTT
>JAGXOF010000162.1 GCA_023660035.1 Dehalococcoidia bacterium LH_S1 | reverse complement strand
GCGGGCAGCCGAACATCTGGCTTACGTTATGAAAGAACTTCACAGCCCCTTCGCAAAGTCTGGAAGAAGAAACAACCACATCGGGTTTCGGCAGAACACCGGCCAGGGCCAGGCCTAACCCACAGCGATAGAATGAGCAGATGTCCGCGGAATAGAAATCGGCCTCGGCGGACCTGATATACTCGTTGCTGAGTCCAAGGTAGGAAACCAGGCCCGTAAGGGTTTCGGGGTAGATTATGACAAAGTCGAGCCCGTGCATAAGCTCGGCAGGGGTAAAGACATTGGACCAGACGACCGGCTTCTTCCTCCGGCGCCCTTCCCCAAGCGATTTGAGGACAAACTCAAGCCACACTCCCAGAGATTCCCTCCCTTTGGAAGAGTACCACTTCTTCCCGAGACCGGACACAAGCCGGCATCCCGTCGGGGAACCCGAGAGCCACTCCACCATTCCACGCTTCATTGCGCCTCCTCCAGCATCTCGATAAACGCCTGAATCCTCGTTCGTTCCCTTTCCAGGGTACCCGGAGTAAATTCACTCTCCAGGATAAGACACGGGATACCCCTCTTCTCCAGTTCCTTCCTCAGTATGGGGATATCGAAGAGGAAGGGATCGCAGAACTTCTGAGTGTACAGGATTACACCATCGACCTGAAACTGGCTAACCAGGTCCAGAACATGGTCGAATCTCCTTTCGGAATCCTTCATGCGCGGGCACGGGATCCTTTCCAGACAGGAGCGACTCAAAGCGAGCAACGGGTCGTCTCCCTGTTCGACCTGATACCAGAAATACCTGGTCCCGGTGCACAGGTCATCGCATACCACCTTTGCGCTATGCTCGCGAAAGATGTCAAGCACCTGGGGATTGTCCATCACCGCCCCGCTTACGAGAATCCTCGGCAATTCGCCCGTGGACTCATCGCTACTTCTCACCTGAGAGACCAGATTCTCCACAAGCGCAAGGTAATCGTCCCTGGGGAGGAGGCTGGAAACCTGAACGATGTTGTGTAGCTGGGAGGCGGGGAGGGGATTACCGGCAGCATGGTTCGCCTCGTAAAGCTCTCTCAGGCTAGAGCGGACCTGGTTGCAAAGGTCGATGGCGCCTTCAAGCGAGCCATCCTCCATCCGCGTCCCAAAATGGCTGGCCAGTGCGTTGCCGAAGCGTTCCAGCTCCTCACGGTAATGCTTTGCCGCCGCCTCCGAGGTCAGCCTCGGCACATCCAGCAGGTAGACGAAGTCGCCGCCGATGTAGTGTCGCCAGGCATCGTACAGTCGCCTCATAGCATCGCAAGAGTTGACGATGACCAGTCCATCGAGGAATTCATAGTTTCCCTGTATGGCCTCCCCGAGAGAGGTACGAGCATAGGGACAGAAGCTGCTACCGAGACAGGAGTCGGCGAGGGTTGAGG
>JAGXOF010000161.1 GCA_023660035.1 Dehalococcoidia bacterium LH_S1 | reverse complement strand
TACCTTACTTGCCCTGCCACCAGCTACCTCTCTACCGGACTTTTTGGACAGCCTGGATTAGCTATCCCCAGCTGACATGGTTTCTTTGACAATGCCTCGTTGCGTCGGGAGAACTTACAGGAATATAGCGAGATCGTGGCCAAGGGCAGGGGAGAAAGCAGGCTTGTGTGTTGGAATGTCCTCTAGCGCCTTAATAGGAGATTGCTTAACTCGCCTATAGAGGCCTGGTTGACACCGCTGTTTGACGAGTATATATTCGAATCAGGATTTATTGTTCGTGCCGTTCTGGAGGAGTAGATGTCAGGTCATTCGAAGTGGTCCACTATTAAGCGTCAGAAGGGAGTAGCGGACGCCAAGAGAGGAGCGATATTTACCAGGTTGGGGCGTGCTATCACGGTAGCTGCCCGCAACGGCGGTGCAGATCCGGAGAGCAATGCTGCTTTGCGCCTGGCAATTCAGAAAGCCCATGACAACAACATGCCCGCTGACAATATAGAGCGGGCGATTAAGAAGGCCACAAGCGGCACTGACGCCTCTGCTCTCGTGGAAACGGCGGTGGAGGGCTATAGTCCCGGCGGGGTTGCAATTCTCGTACAGATATTGACCGATAATCGCAATCGAACCCTTCCTGAAGTCCGCAATCTTTTTAACCGGCATAATGCCAATGTGGGCGAGAGCGGTTGTGTTACCTGGGGTTTTGAAAATAAGGGGCTGATACGCATAGAGGCTAGCTCCGATACTGAGGAATTGGCTCTTGTGGCTATTGACGCTGGTGCTGAAGATGTTAAGGTAGATGGCAGCTCTGTTGAGGTCTATACCAATCCAGGTGACCTGGAAGATGTACGAAAATCGCTGGAGGCAAACGGCCTTGAGGTATCCTCCGGTGAATTAACCATGGTGCCCCAGAACCTCGTCACGCTTAATGAGAAGGATGGTGTGCAGACCCTCAAGCTCCTTGAGAAGCTCGAGGATACCGAGGGGGTGCAGCACGTTTTCACCAATGCTGATTTCCCCGACGAGGTGCTTGAAAGCTATCGATCCGGCAAAGAAGCTGCTCAGCTTTCCTGACCGCTCAGTCTTCCGAATTTCCTCGTTTGCCACACTACCAGTGCCTGGCTCGCTATAAAGATAGAGCTGTACGTGCCGGAAATAACTCCCACTATCAGAACAAGGGCAAAGCTGTTGATAGCTGATCCCACGAACAGATAGATCGCTATCAGCACCAGGAGTGTAGTAAGACTGGTGTTGAAGGAGCGGCTCAGGATTTCCATTAAACTGGTGTTGACCACCGATACAAAACCCTGGCGTGTGTCCCTGCCCATGTTCTCACGGATGCGGTCAAAGACCACAATCGTGTCATTAACACTGTATCCGATGACGGTTAGAAGCCCCGTAACGAACATAAGGTTGATC
>JAGXOF010000160.1 GCA_023660035.1 Dehalococcoidia bacterium LH_S1 | reverse complement strand
ACAAGTTCAGGATCATTTATCTGTATCTTGTCTCCCTTCATAATGGCTTAAGTATGCCGCATTATGGAGCTTAAGGCAACTTACTATAATAAGGGTTTATTATAGAGACCAGCATAACAAGATCTATGGAAAAAGTATATGTTATTTACGGATAAGTTCCAAGTATCTTCCACAGTACTTGGGCTGGTTCCGATGGCTAGATTCACACTCCAAAATGCTTAAGCCTGAAGAGTTGGTGCTGGATGCTTGCGGGCAGCAATGGTTTAGCTTGGCCAACACTAAATGAGAACAGAGCTAAATTAAAACACTCTTTGGTGTTACTGCGCTTGTGTTGGCGGTTATGCTCTCTTTTGCGTGTGTTTCGCCCCAGCCCTCATCATCGCCGGAGGTGACCCGGGAGGAAAGTAGGGAGATTGCTGAGGAATTTGTGAGGAACAGTCCGACATTTGCCTTCGATGGCATGGAGGACACTCTCAAACTAGTTAATACCGCCGGATTAGCTGCGAAGGAAATATCGCCGGAAACCTCATCCCCTGAGCAGGTGACTGGCTGGGAATTTACATTTGAGTTTGATTGCAGGCATGCAGGTTATGGAGACAGGACAGGACAAGCGGTTGCTCAGGTTATAACATCACACCGGGCTGTGGTGACTGTTGAAGAGCTTGAGATAACACGTGCTGTAATAGATGGCAAGTGGGTGGGATATGTTGAATCAAAGAATGATGTATACGGAGGAGGCAAGCCTCGAGATAGCCGAGGAGTTTGTGAGAAATAGTCCGACGTTTGCTTTTGATGGCATGGAAGGTACCCTCGAGCTTGTGGAGACACTATATCCCGATATTGAGTATGCCTGGGGGTTCGTTTTTCATTTTGAATGTCGGCATGGCGGCTACGGGGACAGGACTAGAGAGATGGTTGCCCAGGCCATAACTCCTCATGAAGCGACGGTAAACGTTGAACGTGGAAAGGTAAAGGCTGCTGTTCTGGACGGGAAATGGGATATGATAAACCAGAAGATGCTTAATGAACAAGGAGAAACTAAGGAAGAGGAAACATCGGAAACGCCGGCAGTGAGTGTAAATGCATCACACAATAACGGGCAGGTTGAGCTCAATGTTGGCGAGCTTTTGGAAGTAACCCTGGAGTCCAACGCGTCAACAGGCTTTCAGTGGCAGCTGGCTGAGATAAAGGATCCGGATGTAGTAGAAAAGAAGGCAGACAGGTATGTGGAGCCTGAATCTGAGGGGGAGGATATGATGGTAGGTGTGCCGGGCAAGGAAGTCTGGACCTTTAAGGCCCTTGATGAGGGTACTGCTACGATTTCCATGGAATACCTTCAAGCGTGGAAGGAAGGTGGAGAGTCGGCTGAAACATTTGTATTAACGGTAGTGGTTAAGTAATACTGTCAGATGGCAACCACTGATTTTGGGTGCCTCGACCTGCCTAGCGAT
>JAGXOF010000015.1 GCA_023660035.1 Dehalococcoidia bacterium LH_S1 | reverse complement strand
AAAGAACTTGCTAAAATCCGTAGTCCAGTGTTACCTATGTGGTCAGCCAGGACAAATGTGGTTCTGGGATACATCGGGGTTTGGCTGGTCGTGGGCGAGATCCATATCACTACCATCGCTGTTGATAAGGACCACCGCCGGAAGGGGATAGGGGAATCGCTGCTTATATCGGTGATTGAGCTGGCCTTCCAGCACAGGGCACGCTTTCTCACCCTGGAGGTTCGTGAAGCGAATGTGCCCGCCTGGGCTTTGTACGCCAAGTATGGCTTTTCGGAAATGGGCAAACGCCCTCGCTATTACAGGGATACCGATGAGAATGCGGTAATCATGACCACTCAGGATATCTATTCGGATTCGTTTCAGCGACGGTTCCAGAGGCTGAAGCAGGAATATGCCGCGAGGAGTAGAGACAATCATTGCCTGGATGATTCGGAGCAAAATTCAAATGAGAACTGACGGTATCATGCTGAACCCTGGCCTGATGCCAGGCCAAGCTCGATTAAGCATTTGTAGGGCGACATTTCATATGTCGCCTTTCTGGATTTCGGACTGACACAGCTCAGGGCCGTCATTGCGAGAAAGTCCGCCTGCAGCGGACGACGGAGCAATCTCTGTGTGCTCATAGCCAGAGGGCCGCCATATTTTCTGATTGCTTCATGCTGAGAACTAAACGCTTTGGGGGATGTGGTTAAGCATGCCCTGTGACGCTCTTCGACTCGTTCAGAAGCCATGAGCACCACTCGTCAATTCCCTCTCCGCTCTTGCATGAGACCTCGAAGAATGAGATGTTGGGATTGAGGCCTTCAACTGCTTTGCGGAAGCCTGCGAAATCGAACTCTACATAAGGAGCAAAGTCGATCTTGTTTATGATGACCGCGTCGGCATCGGTGAATATAACGGGGTACTTGGTCGGTTTGTCGTCCCCCTCTGGTAGGCTGGAGATCACTACTCGCTTATGCTCCCCCAGGATGAATTCCGAGGGGCAGATAAGGTTCCCGACGTTTTCTATGAGCAACAGGTCTATATTATCCAGTGGCATGTCCTTGATCGCTTCATCGAGCATGACGGCCATTAGGGAGCAGCTCTCAGGCATATTCCTGGTGTTTAGCTGGACTACGTCAACTGCCTCGTTCCTGACCTTCTCGGCATCCACTGTGGAGGCGACATCCCCCTCGATAACAGCTATCCTGTTGCCCTTCAACTGGGCCATAGTTTGGAGGATAAGACTCGTCTTCCCGCCACCCGGAGCCGCCATTATGTTAACCGCAAAAATCCCGTGCTTATCCAGCAGGTCACGGTTTCTCGCTGCTATAGTGTCATTTGCCTCCAGAACGTTCTGAACTACGTCTATCTTTCTCATTCTACCTCCATGCTTTGTATGTATAGCTCTCGACCTTTGAGTATCTCGACATTCCACCCATGGCAATTTGGGCACACCCATTCGTTGTCCTCGGGATGAGAGACGGTGTTACAATCCCGGCAGCGGAGCTCGGCCGGGACCGACTCAAAATCGAGAGTTGTGCTTTCGGCGATTGTGTCTTTGCTCAGGAAGTCGAAATAGAACTGGATACAATCAGGAACGAACCCCGATAGCTCGCCGATGACCAGTTTTATCTCGTAGATCTTGCTGGCCTGGGCTTCGTTAGCCTTGTCAACTGCGATTTTGACGATGCTTTCTGTAATCGGATATTCGTGCATGGTCTTCCTCAATTAGAGCACCAGGGCACCAGCTACCAGAGCACCAGTTAGTGCTTCAGTGACTGTGACCCCACCTCTTGCAGTATCATCTTAACAACCCGCGGGACAGCCTCCTCGACTTTTGGGGTCAATTCCTGACTGAAGGAAATTACATCCGCCACCTCCACGGCGAAGATGATGACATCCTCGGGCAGAGTGACCCCGAGTTTGTTCCCCAGCTGCAAAGCAGTGCCTATGCCAACGTTATGGGTCGTGGGAGTATAATCGTATGAAACGAGATCCTGCTTGTCCAATCTGTAAATCTGCCCAGCCTTTCCCTGTGGCGTTTCGATGGCGTCAATAATGATAGCCCTTTCGTATTCCGGGAGCAAATCAAGCAGCGAAAGCCCGTCGGCATTGGCTTCCATAACCGTTATTTCGGGGTCATGAACCTTAGATTCCAGCGCCTGCGCAACTCGATTCCCAACCCCGTCGTCGCAGCGAATGGAATTACCAAGTCCTAAGATCAATGTTTTCAAGCCAGTATCCCCCGCACGATCACATTAATGGCCTCTTCCTCGTTCAACCCCCGGGCCATGAGGGTTTGCATCTGTTTCTTGTCGATGCTGCCTATTGCCGCCTCGTGGGTAACCTTCGCTTGCCTGTTGCTAACAGAAACGATGGGAACAGCCTTGGCGATGGCCTCGTCTCCATCCACGATCTCGTTGCAGTCCACGTGCCCACGGGCCAGTGGCGCATTTCCATATGTCTCGCCGACAACCTCCGCCCTCGCTTTATCTTTCAGAACAAGCCGACTCTTTATCAGGCTCTTAGCCCCCTCCCCATTCAGATGGACTTTCTCCGCTATCCTTATGTCGTCCTGGGCCTTACCATATATCTTGGCCACGAGTTCAGTATTGCTTTTCCGGCCACATATCGTCTCGTAGTCAAAATCCAGTCTCCCAACCTGGCCCTTTACCAGGGCAAAGGTATTCCGGTACACACTGTTTTCACCTACCTCGACTCGGGCCTTTGGGATCACGTTGATCCCGCCGTGGTCTCCGTGGTAGTGGGTTTCACTGTAAGAGAATACTGCATTGTTGCCAATCCTTATATCGGCGTCCATTTTGTGGGTGATGTTGGTTGCGTTGGGAAAAACGCAATGGGCAATGATGTTTACCTCGGAACGGTCCTGAACGTTCATCTTCAGATCTATTTCCTGCAATCCCTCCTGTGGCAACATGCCGAAGCAAAGGTCAACGGGATGTTCTATCTTCCTGCCTTCCTCTACCGTGAGTACCAGAGCCACTCCCCGCTCTGTTGACTCTGATTTCAGACTTATTCCCTCTACCTCATTGGCACTAAGGACCCGGTTTTCGTGTACCACCATGTTTGCGACCTGTCTGTTTCCTAGCAGGTCAGTGTTCCCTCCGGCATTTCCGTAGGCCTCTACGATCTTCTGGTATTCTTCCTCTCTGGTTAGAATCATGTTATGCACTTCCTTCCTCTGGCACGTTGATATGGTTGCAGATCACGCAATGGTCGCCGAACCATTGTGACATTTCCTCCGGGGAGCCGGTCTGCAACACCTTTCCACCACACAGGAGGGATGCCCGGTCCGCTATGTCCAGTGCATCCTTGGTGTGGGTAATCAAAAGCACCGAGGACCCCTGACTTTTCATTGCGGACACACCCTGCATGATGTATGGCAATGAAGCCATATCGATCCCGGAATCCACCTCGTCCAAAATGGCGAGCTTGGGCTGCATGGCCAGTACTGCGGCAAGTTCCACCCTCCTTCTCTCTCCCCCGCTGAGGTTTTCGTCAACCGAGCGATTCAGGAACTGCGAGGGCAATAGGCCCACCATTGAGAGACAATCCTCGATAGCTCGTGAACCATTCTTGTTGGAAAGCTTCAGGTATTCCCCTACTTTCAGTCCCTCGAACCTCGCGGGATCTTGCCAGGCAAGGGTTATCCCCTTTTGTGCCCTTTCGGAAACCGAGCATGCTGTGATGTCCTCACCCTCAAAGAAGACACTTCCTGTGAAAGGCGAATAAATTCCCATTACCAGATAGGCAAGAGTTGTTTTACCCGTACCATTTGCGCCTATGATGGCGTGTATCTCCTGTTTCCCAATGGAGAGGGTCAGATCATCAACGATGGCTTGCCCGTTTGAGTTATAGCAAAGCTGGCTCACTTCTAGCATGTAATCTCCTCTGATGCTACATTTAGCATAAACTTGTTGATTTATTCAAGGCATCGTGCTGATAAAATTCGCAGACGCGGGGCGCTGATTTGAGGAGTTTGACTTCCAGTTTTCCCTCAATGTGTTTTGTAACGGACTTGATTGCCAGGAATGTATTTCTCTTGCAGCACCTGGGCCCTTCGTAATTTGAGATGCTCAGTAATGCCCTGGCGGTGGCGAGGTTGCTGAGTTGCCATTCTTTTCTGGACAGGGGGGTAAGTACGCTCATCGCTATTCCCGCACCGACTCCGGCCGCACAGTTGCCGTGAAAGCTGCAAGACCCGCCGATGAGGTTCTTGCTTCTCTTCAGCGCTTTGTCCAGTGACTCTTTAAGATCGTTCCTGTCAACGTTGGGGTTTGCGACTGCCATATAGCATGAGATGATGACAGCCGGGACCAAAAAGTGATATTCCGGACCATGCATCTTCATAGCCTCATGTTTCATCAAGGTGTTTGCCAGCTCCAGAGGGCCTGTAGTTGAAGTGTTCAAACATGCCTGGTAAATTAGCTGATATGCATCCCGTGCATGGCATTCATCGCACACGTAGTGCCCGTCCACGCAGGAGGAATTGGTTTCACACTGCTGTTTACAGTAAATACATTCCTTCAGTATTGGAGGATCGTAATACTGGAGTGGCTTTGCACAGACCAGACAATTTGCCTTGTTCATTATGTTAGTTTCCTTCTGTTTTTATCATATCAGGGAAAAGCAGAATCCCAGTGCCAGGGATGTTATGCTGATGACTGCCAAATAGGCGAAGAGTGTCGCGTGCCCGAACTCCTTCCTCAACACCAGGATGGTCGACCAGCTGGTGATCGGTCCCACCAGGAGAAGCACCATCCCGGCCCCGATGTTTAGTCCCTGTGTCACGAATGCATGAACCATGGGAACACTGGCCGTTGAGCAAATATACATGATGATTCCGAATACAAGGCTGAAGAGGTATCCCAGACCCCCGCCCAGGTGGGCCCCGACGAAGTCTCCGACAGGAGTTATCGCGGCCACAAGCGCTGCCAGGACAAGCCCCAGGAGCATATGAGGGCCGATACTTTTCACCATGTCAAGAAAACCATACCGTAATGCGTGTTTCACACGGTGGGTGATACTGTGTGAGCTTGATGCAAATCCCTGTGGGTTGTTTTCAAATTCGTGCTGGCAATGGGGACAGCAGAAGTAGTAAATTTCACCACCGTCCTCCGCTGAGGGGGATGTCCCTTTCTGGACTGTCATTCCGCAAACAGGGTCTGTGGCTTCCTGATTCTGAGCGCAGGCCCGCGGCTGGACTTTGATCAAATTCCCAACTACCCCCATGATCAGCCCTATGGCTATTACGGAGAAGAATATGAAAGCCGTGAACTTCAACCCTAGCAGTCCGTAGGTGACTAGGAGAGCGGTCAGGGAAGTGGCCGGTGCCGCTACGAGGAAGGCCAGCACTGCTCCCAGCTTTGCCCCTTTTTGATGGAGGCTTACGGCCATGGGGAGGGAACCTACGCAGCAAATAGGGAGGACTGTCCCTGCCATGGCGGAATAGGCAAGCGGCTTCATCCCATTTTGCCCCAAGTGGGCCTCTACCCATCGGGATGGGACAAACTCGTTAATAAATCCACTAAGGAGCAAGCCTGCGATAAGGTAGGGCAGCACCTCAATCAGGTAGTCCTTTAACACTATGAAGAACTGGGCTAGCATGTTTTATTGCCTGTGCTATCTGGAGGTGGTTGGCAAACCCTGGGCTTCCCAGCTGCCAATTCCTCCCTGTAATCTGTATACATGAGAGAAGCCGCTATCTGTTAAGAGGAGAGCCGCTTCCTTGCTGCAATTGCTGCAGCTGTGGTAGATCAGAATGTGGTCCTGTTGGTTCAGTCCTGTAAGTTGTGACTCAAAGTCGGCCGATGGTATGTGCAGTGCTCCAGGGATATGCCCGAGGGCATATTGCGCTCTGGGGCGCAGATCGATAATTACCACGTCGTGTTGGTTAATCAGCGTGCTGGCCTCCTAGGGGCTTATATCCGTGTAGTCTGGTGTTGTTTCCCCCGGATTAGCGGTGGGTTTGGCGGATGTTGTTGCCTTTAGGCTCGCAGCAGATTCCTGTCCGGCGCATGAGGGCAGTACAGCCAGTATCCCGACTAACACCATTAGCAGGCAGGTAAGCGACGTTGAGGTAAAAGTCTTGATATTAGTCATGTTAAGAGTCTCCAGTTATTGGTATATATGTTTATCCTCTTTTCTCTGACAAAACCGAGAAGGGTTATGCCGCGTTCGTCTGCCAGTTTTATCCCCGATTCCGTGGGAGCGGATATCGATGCGACCACAGGGACATCCCTTTGAGCTATTTTGCGCAGCATCTCGGAAGATGCCCTTCCACTGGTAAGCACAATGCTGTTTATCAGGTTTTGCGAGAGGAGGAAACCAAGGGCCAAATACTCTTGGTTAGCGGGAGAACATCGCAGAGTTGCTATCTCTTGATCGTCCAAGATGATAGTGAGGGAGGATTCCTTGGCCACTACATCTTCTGTCTTGTTTATCTCTCCCTTGGCGACGCGTATTATAGGCACCTTTCCTATCATCGTTAGCAATGGCGTTCAGCTCAGCCTGTGGTAGATATGGGCGTCCGGGTTTTAGCGACAATTAGACGGCAACTACTTCCTTTACCTCAGGCACCTGGTCCTTGAGTATTTTCTCCATGCCGTCTTTAAGGGTCATGGTAGCCATCGGGCAACCGCCACAGGCGCCTGTCAACTGTACCTTAACTACTCCATCAGAGACATCGACAAGCTGAACGTCACCGCCATCTGCCTGTAAGGCAGGCCTTATTTTTTGCAGTGCTTCCTCTACCTTCTCTTTCATTTGTTGCCTCCTCATAGAGTCTGAGTACCGTTTGCCTGCCTGACTAAATCCTTCAAGGTTACTGATTGTAGCGTCTTGTCCATGGATTCCTTCAACTCAACCCATATACGGCGCATTACGCATGAATCCGAGTAAGGGCAGCCTTCTGGATTATTGACACAATCCAGAAGGTCAATTGATCCTTCCAGGAGTGGGATTACCTCGCTGAGTGTAATGTCCTCAGGTGGTCTGGCAAGGGAAAATCCACCTCGTGCTCCTCTTGTGCTTTTAACTATCCCGGCTTGCACCAGAGGACTGATCAAGTGCTCCAGATATGGTAAGGGGATGTTCTGTTTATCAGCTATATCTCTCGATAGAAGTGCTCCCTCTCCCCAATGCAGTGCGAGCTCCAGGAGTGCTCTAGTCCCATATCTTGCTCTGGTCGAAAGTTTCATTACTCTACCTGCTAATTGTTGACTATTATGATCAACAATTAAATAGTAGCACGGGAAGGCATAGTTGTCAAAACGGTCGACGGAAAGCTGGCAGGAAGAAAGCCAAACCGCTAATGTGCTGGAAGCCTAACGTGGTCAGATCAGTATTTGCTAACCCTCCCGGTCACCAGCTGACCGTAGTTCTTAGGCGGTTGTATCTCTTCTAACGCGGAGAGCGTGCCCATTTTCTCCAGCCGTTTGATTATGAGATACCATGCACAGTCTTTTTCCGGATCTACTTCACATTTGCCATCTGCCCTGGTGCCGCCGCACGGGCCATTAAGCAAGCTTTTGGCACATCGAGAAATAGGGCAAATGCCGCCGGTTAGTGCCAGAATACAGTCGCCGCAGGCAGCGCACCTTTCCTCGATGACATCTTCTTCCCGTGTCTCCGTTCCCATGAACACTGTGTTCTGGGCCGGGAACGCGGGCAAATCTGGTAAGACCTGGGTTATAGTCTGAGGCCCCAGTCCGCAGGCTAGTGACAGGATAGCCTCAACATCCTTTACCTGGGGCTCGAGGGTGGTCAGGGTGATGTAAGAGTCACATTGCTTGGGCACGGTCGTTGTCTTTATATTGAAGTTCTTGCCTCTTAACTTACCTGCCAGCTCAATGAGCTGGGCGAGTGTTTGGGCTTCTCTTAGCCCCCGTGGTGGCTGAGTGCAGCCGTCGCAACCAGCAATCAAAATATTAGTGTAGGGTGATAAGAAATCAAGGATCTCATCGAGCGGTTTTTGTGTTGTTATTATCATTCCGCTGTCTCCTTTGAAGGATTTGCTAAATTCTCCTTGATCTCTCTTAGGGCATCGTCGAACGCTCCGGGATAGCGTGGTGATACCGAACAAAAGTGTAGTTTTTCATCCATACCGATCTGAGTGAGGGTTTTCTTCAATGCGGTTATTGACTTCTGTGCTTCCTTGCTCCCTGTTTCCGACTTGCAATCCTCTTCGGGGCAGGCAGCTATCATAACGCCCTCTGCTCCCTTGTCAAATGCTTCCAGCACGTGCAGGGCATCGACTCTGCCTGCACAGGGCAACTCTATGATCCCCACATCAGGGTCGGTGGTCCCGTTAAGAGAGGGGAAAACGGCCCATTGACAACGGAAGACTAGCACTTCCGGCTTTGTTTTCCCCGACATCAGACTCGAGACTTGCGCCGATATGCGGTCACCTTCCCAGTAGTCCAGTTCCAGTGCGAAGGCTGGACATAAGCTCACGCACAGTCCACAACCGTAGCAGGATGCCTCATCGATATCGGCTGTCCCGCTTACCAGCGTGGCTGCACCGTAGGGACAGTGATATGCGCAGTTGCCGCAGGCAATGCATTTGTCCTTATTCACTGTTACCTTCAGGCTGTTTTGCTTAAGGGTAATGGGTCTGCCGTAGCCTAACTGATCTAGGAGAAGATTGAGTGCCAATATCTTACGCGTTGCCACCGAACTTCCACGGTCGAAACGGCAATAGTCCTCCTCGCAGGCAAGGACATATATCCTCTTCATTCCCAAGCTGGATATAGCTTTCAGGAAAATGTTCTCGGGAACTCGGCCTACGCACGGGACGGACAGAGGCACAAATTCGGAAATGCCAAACATCTTCTCCACGACCTCTGTCTCAGGAGCACATCCCTTACACATAATAACCAGAGTGTCGCTGGCATATTTGTGCTTTGCCTTTTCCAAGTACCTGGTCAGGGAATCCATATCATAGTAGATGATATCGACGGCCTGGGCGGGACAGGAGGAGTAGCAAAGCCCGCATGTCTGACATTTTTCAATTTCCAAAACCATCTTGTCGGTTTCCGGATCTTTCCTTATCGCGTCGAAGGGGCAAAGCGAGGAACAGATGAAACACCGACTACATGAGCTGTCGTTTATGTGGACACCAACCTGTTTCTGAGCATCGTTACCCATATCCATTTAGTCTCCTTCGTCAAAGGATTTTAGGAATATGTTAGGTATCTTCGGGACTAGAGAATCCACCCAGGCTCTGAGGCAGGCAAACGAACAGAAAGTGTAGTGCTCAGCGTCACCCCGCCCGTGCCACTGGGAAACCGTAACCCAGCCCTTGAGAACAGCACATGGTGGTTCCCCGGAGGTGTTATCTACCTCTTTCCCGCACCATTCGCAAATGAAGCGCGTTTCCTCGGATTCCATTTTCTATCCGAAAGAGCAGGCACTGCAGTTAGTGGAAGAGCAAGTGCTGCAAGAGCCGCCCCCTGAGGGTATATTTCCCGAATTCCCACAGAATACTGAGGGAATCCTTCGAGACTCAGTACTACACTCTGGGCATGTAGCTGCTACATCTGCTTTGCTCATTGCTCGCAGCAGCTCAAATTTTAACCTGCAATTCGGGCACTCATATTCATATATGGGCATCGTCTTATCCCTTTTGTGCCATCTGCAGAATTTACCTCACTCTAACTCTCTCACCCGAAGAGAGCCTGAATTCGCCCGCCCCGTGGGGCAGGTTGATATTTCATGTAACGGCAATATCCCCTTTTAGCTTATTAAAGCTGCCTCACTACTGGTCACCGTATCTATAAACTCTGTAAGTTCATCTGTGGTATTTATAGCTCCGGAAGGGCATGCACTTACGCACAATCCACATCGCTTGCATTTAGTTTCGTCTATAATTGCCTTAAGGGCTTCGCCAGATTGCTCAAGCTTGGGAGCGTCATGTCGACAGACAGCAACACAAACGCCGCATCCGCTACACAGGTCTTCGTTAACTGTGACCTCGGGCAATTCGGATTGTAACTCCAGCTTAACACATGCTTTACAGCTTTCACAGGGGCCGCAATCGAGACACCTGCGAGCTTCCTCAATGGCTTCTTGTAATGTGAATGTCTCCTCAAAAGGCTGGAAGTTTAGCCTCTCTCCTGCCGGTACCCATCTTAATTCCGGCTGTGCCTTGTACCGCATACATTGGGGGATCTCCGCCTTTTCATATTCCTTCTCCCTGTCCGCTTTGAGATCTACTCCCTTGATATACCGGTCTATCGACTCGGCTGCTGTTGTTCCCTCATGCATCGCATCAGCGGCGAAGCCAACGCGCCTGACGTCACCCCCGATAAAGACTCCTTCTTTGCGATTGCTCATGAGTGTGGTCTGATCAACGTCCAGCCTTCCGCGCTTGTTTAGCAAGTCTTCCTGTTGGAAGAATCCCCGTTCCGGCCCTTGCCCGATGGTGACCAGGAGAACATCGCCTTCTATGTATATTTCATCGCTTTCATCGAACTGAGGATTGAATCCGCTCTCATCGAATACCGATGTGCATCGTGGTGACTTTATCGCCTTAAATTTCCCGTTTTCGCCGACTATTTCCCTGACCCCGCGTGAATAATATATGCTGATTCCCTCCTCAGTGGCACCTTCTATCTCTTCTTCATCGGCGGGGATAGCATCTTTGGATGATTTGTCCTCGCATTCGAGGCACACAACCTGAACATTACCGCCTAGCCTTCGCGCGGTCCTGGCTGCGTCGAAGGCTACGTTGCCACCTCCGACGACAATTACCTGCTTGCCCTGAAACAGGTCAGGAGAGACAAGACCCTGATTGACTTCTTGAAGGAGGCTCAATCCAAACATGACCCCTTCCATGTCTGTTCCTTCGACTTTTTCCCTGCCGAAGGTGAGCGGACGGGGGAGGTGGGTCCCTGTGGCGACGAATACCGCCTGGTAGCCTTCGCTCTTGAGGTCAGCGAGCGTTTTCCCTCCATCGCCCATTGTTACCCCGAACTGAACTCCTATATTGGCGATTCGGACCAGGTTATTTATCGTTCTGTCCGTAACCTCTTCAGGAAGGCGGTAGAGAGGAATGTATCTAAGGGCCCCTCCAAGCCGGTTCCCTCTCTCGAGGATTGTCACTGCATAGCCTTGCTTACTCAGCATATATGCACACATCAATCCTCCAGGACCACCACCGATGACAGCTACCTTTTCTTTGGTAGGAGGTGCGAACGCTGGCTTCTGGTCCAGGTATGGCAGGTAATAATCAGTAAGAAAGCGCTTGAGTCTTGTTCGTCTTATAGAGCCTGTGTGGTCCCTGTAGTTACACTCATTCTCACAAAGGCCACAGATGTAACCACAGACTGTGAACAGGGGATTTTTTCCGTAAATCTCATCCCCTATCTCCTGTATCAGGCCTTTGGCCTCCTCGGGATTCGGGGGAAGCATTGATATCATGGTGTTTGTTCGCTGGATATCCTCCCCGACTGGACAGGCTATCTGGCAGGGAGGCAGGTATACCTTTCCGCTAGCCTGGTCAATCACTTCTTTGATCTGCGCTTGAGAATTCATTGTGACTCCTCACCGAGCATTTCGTTTTTAGGGGTATGTACTTGACTGATGTTCCTGTTATACACTAACTCTATGAACTTGCGGTTCTGCACTGAAGCTGTTTTGCAATAACTGGTTCTATGGCAACTGCGTGTTGCACCAACCCATAAAAGAGTTCGCCACGTCTGCTCTGATCAGGCCAGAGAGCCGATCCCGACCAGGCCTCACCATAGCGCAGCAAAGCTTGTGCAGCCACGTCCACGCAGTCTTATTGATGCCCACAACGAGGGCAACAAAAGCCATAATGAGAGTATCGCTCTCCCATACTATGTCATCCTGAATTTAATTCAGAATCTCTAACCCCGGTCCACTTCCGACAGGTGTGTCAGCTCCCGGTGCCCCATCATTGATATTGCTTCACCCGCCTTTGGCGGGTTAGCAATGACTTTGATGGAACCCCGGTTTTAACCGAGGTTCCTGGTCAGCTTTCTGATTTCATTGCCCTGGGAATCCCGGACTGTGACCTCCAGTGGCGTTTCCCCTGGCAAGTTATGGGTTGCGCAGGCATGGCACGGGTCGTAAGCCCTGAAACCCATCTCGACCATGTTGAGAAGTCCGTCATTAACCTCGCCGTTATGGATAAGCGATCTGGCGGCTTTCTCGATCGACATGTTTATAGGAGCGGCGTTGTTGGTTGTAGCCACGATCAAGTTTACATTGGTAAGGATACCCTTCTCATCCGTCTGATAATGATGGAACAGGGTCCCTCTGGGAGCTTCAACCACACCAACGCCTTCCTTCGGAGTTGCGGTTGGCAGGTTAATGGTGGCATCCGATGTTAGCTCGGGGTCGCGGGCGAGGTCCAGCACCTGCTCCGAAGCGGAAAGCGCCTCAATCAAGCGGGCCCAGTGGTAGGCCAGTGTATGATGGACCGGCTTGCCGCCCAGGGTCTCGTACATCTTGTTGTAGTACTCCTGGGCAAGTGGCGTTGGCATCCCATCCGCTGCATTAAGTCGGGCGAGCGGTGCTACTCTGTAAACCCCGCTATTTTCCCCATCGGTAAAACCATTCCATCCCACATCCTTGAGATAACAGAATTTGACGTAACTCCACGGCTCGACGTGCTCTCTGACGTGATCAAGGTAGTCCTGCGGTTTGAACTTGGCGAACTCCTTACCGTTGGGATCCACCACTCTGATCATTCCGTCGTAGAAGTCCACCTTATTGTTTTCATCCACCAGTCCCATGTAGTAGGTCCTGTGGGTAAAGGTGTTACCTGTTATAAGATCGACATATTCCTTGTTGTTCAGCACAATGTCGTCAAAGGCCTTAAGGGCGAATTGACAAAAGTCTACCGCGTATTCCCCTGCCTCTATAAGGGTCTTCCTCTCGTCCTCGGTAATCGCCTTTGACACGCCACCGGGAAGGCCGCAGGTTGGCATGACCGGCTTTCCACCGATTATCCTCAGCACATTTCGAAGCCTCTTTCTGGCCTCTATTACTTTACCGGCGGCCTCTGTTCCGACTTTGCCGACAACTCCAAGGATATTCCTTTCCGCGGCCGGCGCCGTCGGGCCTACGATGAAATCAGGGCCTCCGAGGAAGAAGAAGTGGAGCAGATGGTCTTCCGCCTGAAAGGCGTTGTACATCAGCCGTCTAATCTTCTTAGCCGTTGAGGTTGGTTCAACCTTCCATAGGTCATCGAGAGCCTTGGTGGCTGCCATGTGATGGGCAGTGGGACAGACCCCGCAGATCATAGTGGTGATCCTGGGCATCTCCTCTGCCGGTCTTCCCTCAGAGAACTTTTCGAACCCCCGAAGCTCGGGGACCTGGAGATAAGCTTGATGGACCTCTCCCTCATCATTGAGGAAGATCTCTATTTTGCCGTGTCCCTCAAGTCTGGTAATCGGATCTACGGTTATCTGTTTCACCATCTCCTCCTTGTGCTGTCAGTTACGAGTTGCTACATTTTCTTTCTTCGGAGTAGAGAAGCTGGGAGACCGAACCTGTAGAATGTCCCAGCGGGGTCTACGATTTGATCGACCAGTTTCTGGGTCTCTTCCTCTGACATGTTTTCCTCGCCCTCAAGCCCAAGTATGGAGGCTATCGCCGAGAGGGCTCTGGCGCCCTGATCGGCAACCCCGTCTACCGGCCCAAAGCATCCTCTGCAGGGCATGTTGGCTCTGATGCATGTCTCACCGCAACCTGAGCGGGTGGCGGGACCGAGGCAGATTACCCCCTGTACCAGGAAGCACGTCTCGGGGTCCATCTTGATTTCCCATGGCCTCTTTACCTCTGAAATCGATATTTTCTCTGGCTTTGAGTCCCTTCTCGGGCACGTATCGCACAGAGCTTTGGCAGGGGCAAGTACTGCCCCCTTCTCGGGCAAATCCCCCTGGAGAATCGCGTTTACAGCATTCATGACGAGATCGGGTGGTGGGGGGCATCCCGGGAGGTAATAATCCACGTCAATTGTTTGGTTCAATGTCTTGACTGTATCGTAGAATTCCGAAAGAGTGAGATCGCAGCCGTCCACTGTTGTTCTCTCCTGGGGCAATGTCCCTTCAGGGTTCTCAACACTCGGGACTCCTTTATAAGCCCGCTCGAATATCGTTTCCCGGTTCCAGAAATTCCCCAGTCCCGGTATCCCTCCGATGTGGGCACACGCACCAAAGGCTACCACCAGACCGGACTTCTGTGTGAGGAGCTTTACCATATTCTCCTGTTCTTCCAGCCTTATGGAGCCGTTGATGAAGCTGACTGCTATCTCTCCATCGGCCAGGGCCTCGATATCCTTTCTCTTGAAATCCAGCGCGACAGGCCATAGCACTATGTCGACAGCGTCTGCAACCTTCAATATATCTTCATTCAGGTCAATCACCGTTTCCTCACACCCGCCGCATGAGGCATTCCAGTAAAAAGCAACCTTCGGCTTAGCCATGTTCGCTCCTTTCCTTTTTATTTATTGGGCCTTAACCGGGCTTGCGCCCAACTCTTTAAGCCTTTCGGTAAAATTGTTGACTATCCCGGCGAATTTTGCTCCCTCGGATGCTGAAACCCACTCCAACCGGAGCCGTTCCTTCTCTATGCCAAGTTGTTCTAACATGTTATGGAGGAGTGAGATGCGCCGGATTGTTTTGTAATTTCCTCCGATATAGTGGCAATCCCCGGGGTGGCACCCGGCAATAAGCACGCCGTCAGCTCCCGCTTCGAAGGCTTTGATGATGAATGTTGGGTCGACTCTACCACTACACATTACCCTGATTATCCGCACATTGGGCACTTGCTGCATTCGGGAGGTACCAGCGAGGTCAGCACCAGCGTAAGAGCACCAGTTGCAGCAGAACCCTAGTATTTTCGGTTCAAACTGGTTCATCTCACCTCCTTATTCGCGTTTCAAATTTATGGCTGGTTAGCCGAGGCTGTCACTTCCACAAGAGTATGCTTGGTCCCCGTCTGTCGAGTACTCTAGGATATAGCTGCAGGGGCTTTCCCGTACTGCGTGTCGCAGTCTTTCCCGGTCAAGGGCGCAGATTTCTTCATCCTTCAGGCAATTATCAAGGAGACTCAGGAACCCGGGGCAGGATTTATCAACGTTATCTTTATCTATAGAATGCAATACCCATAGCCCATCCCGTCTTGTCTTGGATAGTCCTGCGTTATGGAGAGCGGTTAACCCGCGGGAGGCTCTTGTTTGGGATATGCTCAGTGACTGTGCCACTTCACATACTGAACATTCGCGCTGAAGGAGTACTCCCATAATCCTCATCCTCGTTTCCTCGGAGAGGGCTTTGAACACTTTCCATTTGTCAAACATGATAAATAATCCCTTATATGCGCATGCATGCATACAGCATATCATACGTAAGCCTTCTTGTCAAATCTATGTGCTGACTGATCCCCACGATGCGGAGGCTGAGATACTTCTCAAGGGTCAGAACCCCTAAGGATAACCCGGAGATAGAAAGGTTT
>JAGXOF010000159.1 GCA_023660035.1 Dehalococcoidia bacterium LH_S1 | reverse complement strand
ATGTTGAACTGCTCGACAAACTGGGTTATCCCACCCTGAATAAGATTATCGCCCAGGAACATGAGGAAGGGAGAGTCGCCCAGGAAATCCTGTGCCGTCTTTACGGCGTGTGCCAGGCCTAAAGGCTCGGATTGCATGATATAGCCAATTTGTGCATTCCATTTGGAGCCATCTCCTACAGCCTCTTTTATATAGGAGCCAGTTTCTGGAGAAATGATGATACCTATATCTGTAATGCCAGCCTCCTTAATCTGGTCCAATACATAGAACAATATTGGTTTATTAGCCACAGGAAGGAGCTGCTTGGCAATGGTATTGGTGAGGGGCTTGAGCCTTGTCCCCTTGCCACCGGCTAAGATTAGAGCTTTCACTGCTGCACCTACCTTAACCTTTCTTCATCCACTCGTAGAGCTTTCTTATGCCATCCTCTTTGGTCACCTTCGGCTCCCAGCCGAATTCCCTGTTTGCCCTACCGGTGTTGCTGATGTATACTTTCTGGTCTGCTCTTCTCCACGAATCGAAGGTCACCTGGGAGGGCTTTATCCCTAGCTCGCTTTCCATTAAGTCCAGTAGCTCCAGAACCGAGATCGCATTCTCTCGTCCACCACCAATGTTATAGACTTTCCCCTTCGCCTTGTCGATTCCGGTGATAACCCTATCAAACATATCAACGAGATCGGGAATAAACAGGATGTCCCGGACCTGCTTACCATCGCCATAGATAGTAATGGGCTTGTTCTCCATAGCTTGGCGAATAAACCAGGCAACCCACGCCTGATCCTCGGTGGGATGCTGTGATGTTCCATATATGCCAGACATCCTGAACACTACTGTCCTGAGCCCGAAGGTACGAGCGTAGTCCAGACAATAGGCATCACCGATGCCTTTGGAGCATCCGTAGGGGCCTTCATAGTCCAGAGGATAATCCTCATCTACACCTTTCTTAAATTCATCTGCGGCGAAATCCCATCTTTTCTCTTTCTCCTCTAACTCTATCGCCTTTTTAGTTAATTCGCCGTACACCTTGTTTGTGGAAGTGTAAACTACGATGGGATTATTATCAGCCCTTCGAGCTGCCTCCAGAACATTGAAGGTTCCTCTGGCATTGGTCTCAAAATCGCCTACTGGGTCTTCCAGCGAAGTGGTCATAGCGGTCTGAGCAGCGACGTGCAGGACGATATCGGCATCTTTCATTGCCTCGCTCAATTTTCCGAAATCCCCAATGTCGGCTTCCACGAAACTAAGACTGGGATTGCTTTTGTACTTCTCTAGAAGATATTTGATATTTACCTTTGCCCCTCCCCCTGGTCGAGACAAATTGTCATAAATTACAACATTATCCCCCTTTCCCATGAAGAACTCGGTCAGGTTACTCCCCACAAACCCTGCCCCACCAGTTACGAGAACCTTCCTTGTCATCAAACTCCTTTCTTTGAGGCAATATAAACATTTACAT
>JAGXOF010000158.1 GCA_023660035.1 Dehalococcoidia bacterium LH_S1 | reverse complement strand
TTACCAACCCTAAACGAAAAAAGAGCCTTTCTTTAAGTGATTGTTGATAAATGGCAGCTTTTGCACCGGGAGTCCCATCCAACCTGTATATGCCGGGGAATTACAGGGTCCAGCTTTAGGGATGAAAGTAAAGGCGTACAATGAGAAAGGTAATCCGGTATATGACCAGGAGGGAGAGCTTGTATGTGAAGCTCCTGCTCCCCCAATGCCCCTTTACTTCTGGAATGACCCCAATGGGGAGAGATATAAGGCAGCCTACTTTGATGTCTATCCCGGCGTGTGGCGTCATGGTGACTATGTCATGCTTCATGGTGATACACATGGGGTTACTTTCTTCGGACGTTCTGATTTCGTGTTGAAGCCTTCTGGGGTTCGAATAGGTACAGCCGAGATATATAACCAAGTGGAGAAGCTTGAAGAGATTGCTGATAGCTTGGCAACAGGGCAGAATTGGGAAGGAGACCAGCGTATTATTCTTTTTATCAAACTTGCTGAAGGATACCAGCTAACGGAGGATTTGAAGAACAAAATCAAAAAGACCTTGCGTGAAAAAGCCTCCCCCCGACATGTTCCAGCCAAAATCATCGAAACACCAGATATCCCTTACACCCTGAATATGAAGAAGGTAGAAGGCGCGGTTACGGATATAATACATGGTAGACCAGTCCTGAATAGGGACGCTTTGATGAACCCAGAATGCCTGGACTATTACGAGAACCTTGAGGAGCTTAAAAATTGACGCTTTACTGACCGAAAATAGTAGAAAGGAGGGATAAGCATGGCAAAGAAAGTAGGAATTGTGGGCGCAGCAGTGACACCATTTAAAGGTAAATGGTAGGAGAAGACCTATTACGAGTTAGCTCAAATGGCTGCAAGAGGCGCTGTAGCAGAGCTGCTATCTCAATTAAAGATGTAGATGCCGCCTTTTATGGCATTTACAACGATATCTTTGAGAGGACTGCCATTCCGGAGCACCCTTTGCAAGGCATTATAGGGATGTAAAATAAACCCGGAATCCGCATTACTTGTGGTGGGGCAACAGGTGCCTATACTATATCAGCAGCCCATGCCTACCTGGCTGGGGAAAGATTCAAAACAGCTTTGGTTTTAGGGCTGGAGAAGGCTACCGATTGCTTTGATTTCTCATCTATGCCGGCTACCCCGGAAGTAATTAAGACCATCGCTTGGTCTGGAGATAGCTTCTTTGAGCAGAAGATAGGCTGGCCAGCGTCTGATAGCTATGCTGAGGTAGTTCTAGGTTATATGGATGAGCACCCTGGAGATTTAAAGCCTGAGGTCACTGCTCAGATATCATCTCAGCTCTCAAAACAAGTGAGGAATAATCCTTATGCCCAGAGGCAATTTGACCAGATAACCCCTGAAGAGGTGATGAACTCCAGGTATATTGCCTACCCCTTTAAAGAACTAGAGACTTGTGTCTATACGGAAGGTGCTGCCGCTCTTATCC
>JAGXOF010000157.1 GCA_023660035.1 Dehalococcoidia bacterium LH_S1 | reverse complement strand
TCGGCAGCCCTCATCACCGCCTCATCATGTTCCACAATAATCACAGTATTGCCTAAATCCCTGAGGTACTTTAGCATTGTTATTAACCGAGAGCCGTCGGCAGGATGCAGCCCCACTGTGGGCTCATCGCAGATGTAGAGAACACCGATTAATCCACTGCCAATCTGGGTAGCCAGGCGAATTCTTTGCGCCTCACCGCCACTCAGAGTTGATGAAGCTCTGTCCAGGGTTAAATAGCCTAAACCGATATTAATGAGGAAATTTAAACGAGCATGGAGCTCCTTGATGATCTGGCGGGCTATGGTAAGCTCACGAGGGGTAATCTCGTCCGCAAGTCTGTCTACCCATTCTAGAGCCTGGGTAACAAACATGGCGGTAACATCCATGATGTTGTCCCCCATGATGGTGACTGCTAAAGATTCCGGCTTAAGTCTCTTTCCATGGCATACTGGACAGGGAGTGGACGACATGTACCTCTCAATAGCCGCTTTAACGCTATCGGATTCAGTCTCTTTATAACGACGCTCTAGATGAGGTATAACGCCTTCAAACTCAGTGTAATAATGTCGAAAGTGACCGTAGTGGTCTTCATAAACTGCGGGAACAGTTTCTCCGCCATCTCCATAAAGTATCAGGTGGAGCTGGTCTGCACTTAGTTCCTTAACCGGCGTATCCATAGAAAAGCCATGGCGGTGAGCGAGAGCTTCAAGTATGCTGCCATACCAGGTGCTCATCTGCCCATTCCGACTCTACGGCTGGATAGCACCTTCCGCCAGGCTTAGCTCTTTATCAGAAATAACAAAGCCAGGGTCGATTTCCAGGTTACAGCCCAGTCCAGTGCAGGCAGGACAGGCACCATGGGGACTATTGAAGCTGAAGGTTCGTGGGGCAATTTCCCCCAGGCTGACGTTGCAATAAGGACAGGCAAAATGCTCCGAGAAAAGCCGCTCCTCTCCATCGATAATGGAGATTAGTACTATACCTGAGCCCAGCTTTAGCGCTGTCTCAACGGAATCGGCCAGACGACTGGCATTCTCCGTTCCACCTACCTGCAATCGGTCAACCACCACTTCAATGGAATGCTTTTTATATTTATCAAGCTGGAATTCCTCGGAAAGGTCATGAATTTCGCCATCGACCCTGACACGGACAAAGCCCCCTTTCTGTAAATCTCGAAATATTCCTTGATGTTCGCCCTTACGGTCCCTGACCAGCGGGGCAAGTATCATAATTCTGCTGCCTTCAGGTATTTTGTTTACCGAATCCACAATTTGCTGCACCGTCTGACGAGAAATCTCTCGCCCACATTGGGGGCAGTGAGGATGCCCGATGCGGGCAAAGAGAAGCCTCAAATAATCGTAGATTTCAGTAATGGTGCCCACAATGGAACGGGGATTGTGCAGCGGTCCTTTTTGGTCAATGGAGATGGCCGGACTAAGAACTTATCCGTAAATAAAACTTGCCTTTCGGAAGGCGATTATAGCAGCA
>JAGXOF010000156.1 GCA_023660035.1 Dehalococcoidia bacterium LH_S1 | reverse complement strand
AGCAAAGTCAAATGGACAATAAAGCAAGCCTATATAAGGGTCCAAGACAAGCCCTTAAGACAATGGTACAAGCTACTTACCGGAGTAGAGCCACTCGGTGATTTCTGGGTTGATCTCCCCCCGGACCCAAAACTTGCTGAAAGTCTTAAAGCTTCGATTAAAAAAGAGAAAAGAAGGCAACAATCCAAGGAAAGGAGGTGATTTGCAATGGAAAAATTTGAGGAGGAAAAATCCACCCGTATTTATGGATTTCAATTTGGCTGCTATCACTTAAGGCGATATACAAACAAGGCGTTGGCCCCATTTGTAGGTCCTTCTAACGCAATACGCTTGACTCTTGCGTCTCTCTGGAAGACGTTGGAACCGAGTTTGGAACAAACGTCGAGTACCTCAGTTCCCTTGTTCCTCAAGCCCTTCGTGCCCTGATGAAAGTCGCCTGCTCTCACACCTACAACACAGTCCCCGCGAACTCTTGCCGGTTGAATATAGTTATCAATTACATATTTAGTCATAATATCCAGATTGTTGGATACAAATCGCCAGGATGCCCGAGCTCAAAGGGGACGCACCTTGCAGCCGACCCACAATGAGTTGTTATGCCCCACGTTTCCCCTATTCTACAGTAGCCAATACACGGACCTCGGTGTCCAAGGTATTCCCAAGGCGATCCTTCTCTATTTCGATGTCATACCGGGTCTGAAGATTGAGCCAGAACCGTTCCGAGGTACCGAAGTAACGGGATAAGCGCAGGGCTGTATCAGCGGTGATAGCCCTTCTGCCATGGACTATTTCGTTGATTCGGCGTGGAGGCACACTGATTTCCTTGGCCAACCGATATTGGCTGATGCCCATGGGTTTTAGGAACTCTTCGAGTGCTACTTCCCCGGGATGTATCGGCGCTAATTTCTTCGTAGGCATTTTGGCCTCCTAATGATACTCTGCTATCTCGACATCATATGCATCGCCGTCGCTCCACCTAAAACATATTCTCCATTGGTCATTGATTCGAATACTATGTTGCCCTGCCCGATTGCCAGACAATTTCTCAAGCCTGTTCCCTGGTGGTAAGCGTAAGTCTTCAAGCAAGTCCGCTGCATCGAGTACGCTGAGCTTTCTTAAAGCATTGTTCTGAATATTGTCGGGGAGCCTTCGAGAGCCTTCACGATAGAAAAGCCCCTCTGTATCTTTGTCTCGGAAGCTCCTGATCATAATTTAATAATAACGCAGAACAATAATATCGTCAAGCGTTAGGAGCCATACCTTTAGCTTGGCTTGGGCAATGTGGACCCTTTATTAGGAGGTCTAACGGTCAGGTTGGAGAACTCTACTCACCCCCTGTGTATCGCATAAACGAAAGATGAGATCGATCATTAGAGAAGCGGCGAATATCAAACATGGACCCGGGAGCCCGGCTGACCAGAATACAGAACAGGCCACGGAATTCCGGATCCTCAGGAATATACTCTTCGGCCAACTCGTGTTTGCGTT
>JAGXOF010000155.1 GCA_023660035.1 Dehalococcoidia bacterium LH_S1 | reverse complement strand
GTCCCAAACTACTCGTGGGACTCGGAGGATTCCGCAGTGAGTCAATCCATCTCTGAAACATCTTCCTCGTTATCCTACCATCCATTGACGAAGCCATGTTAGCTGGAGTATAGTCTAGGAATGGGCCGGTAGCTCAATGGGAGAGCATCGGACTTTTAATCCGGTGGTTGTGGGTTCGAGCCCCACCCGGCTCATAATCAACAATATAACAGCAACCACCATTGGTAGCCTTATCGGTATTTCTCTCTCAGTTCTCTCTTCAGTATCCCCCTTCGCAGTATCAGGCAGAGAATCAACAAAGTCCCAGGATTTGGGGGCTTCCTACTGAGCCTTCTCTGTCTACAGAATTCGATAAGTTCCTCTGCAGTGGGGTTTTCCCCTTGTTTCAGGGCAATCACAGCATGCACTTTCTCCACACAAAAGTATCCTCTATGCTGATAACGGCTGCTTTCCTGACTGAATTATCCTAATGCCAAACCTCTTCCACTTCGTGTGTGTAAATGTTCTCCCCGCCTGAAATGATCATAGGGCTCTTTCTATTGGTATATTGGAATCCTTAGCTGGAGACAAAAGCCATGCAAAATATAGTTTTCGACCACTTGTGTTCACCAATTGTTTTATAGTATACTAATTCCCACCGCCTTGGGAGGCAACAAAATGCGATTATCATGTCTTCAGGAAAACTTAGTCCGGGGTTTAGCCACTGTCAGCAGGGCAGTGGGCAATAGATCTGTTTTGCCTATTACGACCCATATTCTGCTTACCACCGATAATTCACGCCTGAAACTTGCGGCTACTAATCTCGAGGTTGCCGTTAGTTGTTGGGTAGGGGCAAAAATCGAAGAGGAGGGATCTATTGCTATCCCTGCGGCTTTGCTGACGGATTTTGTTACTTCCTTACCCAACGACAAGATTGAAATGGGTATAGCCTCTGGCAGTCCGACGATGGAGATCAAGTGTGCCAATTTTGAGGCCCACATCAGTGGTCAAAACGCCGACGAATTCCCCCCGATTCCGCAGATCGGGGAAGGGGTGACCGGCCAGGTGGATTTCAACCTTCTTCGGAACGCCATAGATCAGGTTATCTTTGCAGCAGCTACCGATGACTCAAGGCCGGTTCTGACCGGCGTCTATGCCAGGTTTCCCAATGACACGCTGACATTGGTCGCTGCTGACGGTTTTAGACTGGCGGTATATAACGTACCTCTTGCTGCACCAATAAATGAGGATATGGGAATTATCATACCGGCGCGGTCGCTGAGAGAGCTTGGGCGGCTTCTGAGGGATCAGGAGCAACCTGTTGATATGACCGTCAACCCTCAAAGGAGCCAGGTGCTCTTTCGGCTTAAGAACGCTGAGGTGGTATCACAATTGATTCAAGGGACATTCCCCAATTACAGCCAGCTTATTCCTCAAGGCTACAATACACGGGCCGTGATTAACGTTGCAGAATTCCTTAGAGGTATCAAGAGCGCCTCGGTTTTCGCACGAGATGGTGGAGGAAT
>JAGXOF010000154.1 GCA_023660035.1 Dehalococcoidia bacterium LH_S1 | reverse complement strand
TAAGGTGTGCAGCGCCTCGTGACTTCTAAGATGTCGTAGATTTTCCTCGCATGTTTGGACATCCTCGAAGGAAGCCCATAGCGAATCCTCTTGCTCTTGTCATAAAGAATGCTCGTCTGAACCCCGATCAAGTTTCTCCTGATCTCCTCCGGACTGAGCTTTATGTATTGGAGTTTTACCCTATATTCTAAATGTCTTACGAGGGATTACGCCGTGAAGGCAATAGCTATGTGTGCCTTCACCCGCCTCGGTTCCCAATGAAAAATAGGCCTCACTTTCAAGTCATGTTTGGTTACCCTGAATGCCTCTTCAACCTGCCAAAGGTTGCGATACTGATTTATTACTTCTTCATTGCTCAGCTCGTGGGCATTTGTTATTACCCCATGTAATCCATCCCATTTGCTCTCAGCATCCACCTTGCTTTGGTTTACCCCTATCTCCGCTTCCCCTTCTATCTCTAGATATTTTTTATACCCGCAATTGTTAAGATACTCCTTGACATTCCTTTTCTTGGCTAACTTCACCTTCAGCTTTTCCAGGGATCTTTCTCTATCTTTGGCGTCTTTGTTCGCCCTCTTGGCGCTGTAATTCACAATCAGCTTTCGCCCCTGATGATCAAATCTCGCCACCTTATACCCATCACCAGCTTCCATATAGTTATCTTGATTCAGTATTTGTTTACGTAGCTTCATGGGAAGGTTCTTTAAGCGCGCCCCCAGTATATACTCCAGGCTTTCACCTTCCATCGCCTCCAGGTTCGCTTTATTCAACATCCCTGCGTCCGCCACAAATATTACCTTGTCTATCTCGTATTTCGCTTTCAGTTCCTTTAACGCCGGTATCAAGGTATGCCCCTCGTATATTCCCCCTTCATACAGGTTATACCCCACCGGCAGCCCTTCCTTCGTTACCAGCAAGGCAAGTAATACCTGCACTTCGTTGAGTTTCTTGTCTTTACTGAACCCTTGCTCTCGCAGTTCGTCTTCCTCAAACGCTTCAAAATATAAGGTTGTACAGTCATAAAATATGACATCTATTTTCCCCCCGTACAGCCTCCTGGTATTCATATAACTTGTGTTTTTTAGCCTTTCTATTGCTCCCTCATCCAGTTTGTCCATCATTCGATAGACGTTCTCCAAATTCAAGCTCACCCCAAAGTTCTCCTCTAACATGCGTGCACTTGCCCTTTTGCTTACCGGATTGGCTATCCTCGCCAGAACTATATTCTTAAACATTTTTACACTTGCCTTGTGTCTGGCGGGATTCTTGATAACCTGGTCGTACCCCAACTCGTGAAATAACTTCCCGTATACATCGTGGATGCCGCTCACCACCCTTTGCTCTTCCTCTAAATTCTTGATGTTAACCCTATAATCCTCTTCTGTTATCTCCTGGCGTTTAGCTTTAGCTTTGAGATTCTTCCGGGCTATTTCTTCAGGAGGGATGAGGAACATCTGTTGCTGAGCCTCCAGCTTGAGCTTGATGGACTCAGCCAGCAATTCTAGCTTCTCCAGTTCATCGTCAT
>JAGXOF010000153.1 GCA_023660035.1 Dehalococcoidia bacterium LH_S1 | reverse complement strand
ACGCTATGGCTATGAATGGGCGGGATTGTGGATAATTGCAAGCGGTTTTGATATTAATGTACCGAAAAAATATCCGGCTGTTTACAAACACCTTTTGCAGTTTGAAGAGAACGCAAAAAAACGAGACGATCAAGGACAAAACTGGTGGAATTTGCGTGCCTGTGCCTACTACCCCGAATTTGAAAAGGAAAAGGTGGTGTGGGCTGGTGTAGGGAATAAAAGATTTGATATGGTTTTAGTACCTGAAAAAATGTTTTTAGGAGGACCTGCAAATTTTATGACTGGAAATCGACTAAAGTATTTACTAGGTATCATTCATAGTTCAACAGTGCAATACTTTTACGATAAAATTAAAACAGAGGTTGGTAGTGGCACAAGATTTTATGTTAGAGATTTTATTGAAATTCCCATTCCCCCCATCACCCCAGCCAACCAAGGCACAGTATTACAGATAGAACGCCTTGTTGATGAAACATTGTCTGCCAAAAAGCAGAACCCCAAGGCAGACACCGGTGAACTAGAGCACTCAATCGATCAACTCGTCTACCAGCTCTACGGCCTCAACCCGGAAGAGATCAAAATCGTGGAAGGCGAAAATTAGTGACCGGATTGTCCGGATGGCAGGCCGGCGCTCCGACACATCAGGAAAAACAGACTCAAAAAAGATCATCCACTGGAATGACAAGCCCGGTATAACAAATTGCTGCACTGGATTTTTACTCCGCCGCGCTTCGTAAAAACCAGTGAGCTCAAGCGTTATGCCAAGAAATGATAGTGGCTGAAAAGGAGAATATGGTTTGAGTGATTTCATTGAGCGGGTGCGCGATTTGTTACGCGCTGGCGATGTTCGAATATCTGAACACGGATACGATGAGTTGGCCGAGGACGGGCTGACCGCACGAGAGGTACTCGGCAGCATTCAGGAGGAGGTGGTTGTTGAGGAATACTTGAACTATGCGAAGGGGCCATGCGTCCTATTGTTGCAAAAAGATCGAGCGGGCGAGCCCATTCATGTTGTATGGGGTATCCCGAAAGGTCATGACAAGCCTGTGGTTCTGGTCACGGCATACCGGCCGGATCCGGGGCGGTGGGATAAAACGTTTACGCGGAGGCGGTAACGATGAAACAGCGAAAGAAGTCAAAGTATGTGCATGAAGGTCAATATGTGGCTGAGGTAGAGGTCGCTCTGGTGGAAGACGACACCGGCTGGTCTCCTTATCTCAGTGTTGAAGATGCCTATAAATTGGACGACGTGAGAGATGCTCTTCGCCAGGGGGACTTGGAGTCGGCGGCGAAATATGGGCGAATCTACGAGCTTCGCCAAGTCGCGCATCAATAATGGCATAACAAGCAAATCAAGCGGACGGCAAAAAGCGCCGCCGCTTATTTGCGGCGTTAGGCTTACCAAATAAGGAGGAGTAATGATGATCGAACAGTTTAGAATCAAGTTTCCAAAGATAAAAGCACATGATCTTGACCAAGATGAAGAATATTTCTTTAGGGGTATATACTTGACTGATGTTCCTGTTATGCACTAGCTCTATGAACTTGCGGTTCTGCGCT
>JAGXOF010000152.1 GCA_023660035.1 Dehalococcoidia bacterium LH_S1 | reverse complement strand
GGGCATACAGCGCTATACTGAATTCCATAACTCAAAGTTACCCCCAGTCGGACATACATGGCATCTCGGTGCAAACCATGATGCCTCCAGGTGTGGAGGTTATAATGGGTACGATCAAGGATGCTCAGTTTGGACCGGTGATTATGTTCGGTCTAGGGGGTATCTTTGTGGAGTTGCTGAAAGACGTCTCATTCCGGCTCGTGCCCATAACACGTAAGGATGCCGAGCAGATGGTCGAGGAGATAAGGGGGTATCCAGTGCTTCAGGGGTATCGCGGACAGCCCCCTGTCAGTACCTCTGCTCTGGTGGAGATACTTTTAAAACTCTCTGATTTCGTGGAAAGCTCTCCCAATATCAGTGAGCTTGACTTGAATCCTGTAGTTGCCTACTCTGATAGGGCGGTGACGGTTGATGCTAGGATAATACTCGAACATGGTGTACAATAGAGGAGGGAAACTAAATTCACAGGAGAGGAAATGGTAAAGGTACGACTTCAACGGGTTGGGAAAAGGAAGCAGCCGAGCTATAGAGTCATAGCGACAGACTCCCGAGCTCCCCGGGATGGGGCGTTCATCGAAATCATTGGGCATTATAACCCATTGAATGATCCTGCAACTGTGTCCATAGACAGCGAGAAAGCTCTCAAATGGCTCAGAGCAGGTGCACAACCAACGAGGACGGTTGGTAACCTTTTGCGGGAGCAAGGCATTATGGGAAAACTTTATTCGGAGAAGAAATAATGAAGGATCTCGTTGAGTACATCGCCAAATCGATAGTGGACAACCCGGATGACGTAAAAGTCACAGAAGCCCCCAGCGAAGATGGTGTGGTCTTCAAACTCGAGGTAGCCTCAGAGGACAGAGGCAGAGTAATAGGCCGGGAAGGTCGGACTGCCAAGGCGATTCGAACTTTGCTCCGGATAGTGGCTATCAAGCAAAATACTCATGCCTCGTTAGAGATAGTCTAGCAGCTTAACACTAAATCGGGATATAATGGGCTCCACGGCTTCCTCACGGGAGGAGCTGCCGCGGAGGCTGATAGTTATGCCCGAATCTATTTCATCTCTACTGTTGCCCCAGCTTCTTCCAGCTTTTGCTTGGCAGTTGTAGCTACCTCTTTGCTTACTGCCTCAACTACTGGTTTGGGGGCACCTTCCACCAGCTCTTTGGCCTCTTTCAGTCCCAGTGAACTTACTTCGCGGACTGCTCTTATCACGTTGATTTTGTTCTCACCGTAGCTTTGGAGGGTCACGGTGAACTCGGTTTGCTCTTCCTCTGCTGATTCCTCCTCAGCGGGAGCACCGGCAGCAGGAACAGCTGCGGCGGGGGCAGCAGGGGCAGCAGCACTGACCCCAAACTCTTCCTCCAACGCTTTCACTAGCTCTGAAAGCTCCAGCACACTCATTTGCTTGATAGCTTCAATTAGCTGATCCTTCGTGAGCGACTGAGTTCCCTTGGGGGCTGTGGTTTCTGTGGTGCTTTCTTCTTCTGCCATCTTAACCTCCTTCTTGTTCTAATTGATTTAGTCTGCCTTGTAGCACCGTAGCGAGTCCCTGAATGTTGCCGTTCAACACTGTCAAGAGCCTGGCTATCGGGGCCTGTGTCTGTCCTACAAACTTGGCTATAAGATCATTC
>JAGXOF010000151.1 GCA_023660035.1 Dehalococcoidia bacterium LH_S1 | reverse complement strand
TAAAAGAGCTACTCCAGATTCAGAGGGACATATCCGATTTCCTCGGCTATTTGTTGCCCCTCGGAACTCCTACAAAAATCGATAAATCCCTTTACCGGTTGTTCAGGACAAGTCCTGGTAACAAATTGCAGCCTCCGCAACACAGGGTACTCACCGCTCAGACAATTATCCACAGTACATTCAACCCCCTCAAGCTTCATCACCTTAAGACCCTGAACATAACCAAGAGACACAAAGCCGATCCCCGAGGAATCGCTCTGTATGCCTGCCTGGATGCCAGCATTGGAATCAACCCGCTCAGCCTTCTTGACGATTTCTTCCTCCTCATCACCGGCATACTCGATTACTCTATCAACAAAGCAATCCATCGTTCCTGAGCCCTTCTCACGGCAGTAGACAGTAATAGTCCCACCCTCTGACCATCCTAGCTCGCCCCATTTTGTTATCTCTCCGGTATAGATTTGCGCCACTTGCTCCCTGCTTAACCCCTCAACTGTATTATCTTCGTTAACCACGATAGCCACCGCATCTCTTGCAATAGGATAAGTAATCAAATCACTTTCCGGCAGATCAACGGGACGTGAAATAGCACCGATATCCGATATGCCAGCAGCGCAGCTGCTTACTCCCTTGCCCGAGCCACCGCCCCCGATCTCAATCCTCACTTTATCGTGCTTGTTCATAAAAGCATCAGCCATCCTCTCTGCCAATGGCTTTACGCTGGTCGAGCCGGACTCTGTAATTGTGCCCGAAAGTTCAACCTGCCCGTCCGCTTGGGGAGAACTTTCTCCTCCGCCGCAAGTCCCTATCAGAAAGACCAGACCCATTATCAAAACCCCAATGACTGAAAACACCATGCCTTTTCTCACCATTTATGCTCAACCTCCTTTTCTATCTATTATCTTTCAGACAACCCTAATTTTCTCTTCCTCCTGGTAAATGACATACCTCAATGCAACGTAAACCATGATATGAACCAGCAAGCCCCCCAAGCTGCTCAATTGTGAATCATAAAAGACAAACACCTGTGTGATAAGGATGCTCACCAGAACTGAGCGTTGGAACCATTTGTAAGCGGCCAGCCGAGAGTACCTGAGTCTCACTATGCCTATCAAGATTAAAATGGCACTTATCAATGAGGAGATAGTCTGGATAGCAGTGACACCTATCTCTTGAAAAGGAGACCTTGTAGCAATCGCAACCCCAGTCTGGGCCATCTCACTTATTCCCAGTGCGACAAAGCCAATTATGAGCAGTATCCGAAATAGAGAATGCCCGATTATTCTCCTGTAACCTCTATCAACCCAATCACGTATCTTAAAGTATCCAACAGACAATTTATCATATCTGGGCTCCGTTTCCATTGTGTATTCCCTTACCTCCCTATTTAACACCTCCTCCTCATGGCTCAAGCCACTTCTACGTCTTATGGATCGAAGGAATAGAAACAGCAAGATAAATATAACGTAAATAAGGGCTATAGCAGGCTGGTAAAAATAATCATTATTATGCGTTATAAATTTCCCCAATTCATCAATGAAAGCGCCGAATCCTATCCCCGCCATTGCCGCCGCCAGCCTCCGCATCAAAGGATTCCAGTAATTGAGCAACAGAATCACCGCGGCCAGCATCAGTATCCCACCCCAGAGC
>JAGXOF010000150.1 GCA_023660035.1 Dehalococcoidia bacterium LH_S1 | reverse complement strand
ATCAAATACCCTGATGTGGTTGGCAGACAGAAAAGCTGTTATGCCCTGAGCATAATCCAGCCGGGAAGAGTTCCCCGGATGACAACGCGATCATAACAAGACACGACTCCCTGCATCTTGTCCTGATACCGTTCGCTCAACAACATCGCCTTTTCTCCTCATTGAATACTTCCCGCCTATTATACAGCATAAGAAAGGCGAACGTTTGCTTTTTGGTTCCAGCTAGTCCGGCTTAGGATTTGATAAACTTGAGATTTGCGATTCTCGTGTGCGCCTAGTATAGATGCATAATCTAGGATAAATTGTGCTGCTTATAATTTTCCTATTATAGCTCTCCCCATGGTATACTTCTCAACTTCCTTCGTCCCCTCATATATCTCCTGTATCTTGGCATCCCTATAGAATCTTTCAACATCGGTGTCGCACATATATCCGTATCCCCCATGCAATTGCATTGCCTCATCACAGACCTCCACTGCGATTCTAGCGGAAAACCATTTTGCCATTGAAGACAGAACTATATCGGGCTGACCCTTATCCATGAACCATGCTGCCTTGTAAACCAGGTTTCTTGCTGCCTCAATCTTTGTTGCCATCTCGGCAATCTTGAATTGGGTTACCTCGAAAGCTCCAATCGGTTGACCGAATTGCTTTCTATCCCTTACATACGTTAATGCCCTATCGTATGCACCTTGAGCGATGCCAACAGACATAGCACCCACCATAATCCTTGTCACATCAAAGAATGTCATAGCCTGTCTAAATCCATTGCCTTCCTTTCCGATGAGGTTTGATACCGGAACTCGGCAGTCATCAAATGCTACTTCAGAGGTAAGTGAAGAGTTTATGCCCATTTTTCTACCTAAGTCGTTTATTTGTACATCCTTCCTATTCTGAAGCTCATCTACAAGGATAATGCTCATATTACGATACTTTGGAGCATTCTTGTCAGTAACACATGATATAGCACCAAAGTCTGCCGCACTCGCATTTGAGATAAAAGTTTTTGTGCCATTTATTATAAATTCATCGTTATGTCTTTCCGCTGTCGTCTTAATACCCGCTGCATCGCTTCCTGCTTCAGGTTCCGTATATGCTCCACAGGAAATCCATTCTCCAGATGCAATCTTCGGCATGTATTTCCTTTTTTGTTCTTCACTGCCAAATAGATAAACTTGCTCGGTCCCAAAACCCGATAGAAGGATTGGCACTGGCAGTGTGGAGTCAACTTTGCAAAACTCTTCACAAACTAAGGAAAACTCGAGCCACCCTAGCCCTCCCCCACCATATTCTTCGGGGAAAATAGCCCCAACAAAACCATGCTCAGCAGCCTTTTTAACAAGTTCTCTGGGGTAAATGTGTTCTTGGTCACATTTCCTGGCATACTCAGCATTAAATTCGCCTTGGGCAAACTCTCGGGCACCATCTCTAAGCATCTTCTGTGACTCTGTTAATTCAAAATCCATTTTTGCCTCCTCCTTAATTCCTAAATTGCGATTCTCTATATTTGAACTTTACCATCTTCCTATAGGATTGTCAATAGGTTGTGCTGGCTGACCACATAGGTAACACTGGACTACGGATTTTAGCAAGTTCTTTTTCAATATACCCTACCGGAGCAAGATAGGCAAGGGATTGATGTGGACGATTGA
>JAGXOF010000014.1 GCA_023660035.1 Dehalococcoidia bacterium LH_S1 | reverse complement strand
TGCCGAGTTCGTAGCTGCCATCAAACATTTCTTTACCCGTCTTAGTGACTATGCTGATGAACTATCATCCCTCATGAGGGATGAATTTTACATTCTCGAGTGCGCCTAGTATAAATGGGACCAGCGCCCTGGCCAAGGAAATAACCAACACACCGACAGCTCAGGAAGCCGGACGCGAGGACATGCCGGATGAGCGAACCCAACCAAAGCGCTTCCTGTATCTCTCCAGTATGGTTACAAGCCTTGGCCCAAATAAGTAGAGGAAGATGGCATTTGCCGAAGCGTGAGATAGATCAAACCAGAAACTCGCCGTCTCAACTACCAAAAGGGTTCTGAGAGTAAGGGGATGTGAAAAATATAGCCAGACGTAAATGTTCATTAAGAAGCCGAAGAGGAACCCACAGAGTATCCCGAAAACAGCTAAGGGGCCCCTTCCTGGATTTAAGCTGCTCAAGAAGGAGGATGCACAACCGATTATCCCCCATGCGAGCATCTGGTATACAGTCCAGGGACCCTGACCCAGGAAAAAGTTGGAGACCACGGCGGTCATCGCTCCTATCATGAATCCGGGAACGGGGCCGAAGACATAGCCTGAACAGATTATCAAGAAGGTGCATGGCTGAAAGTTAGGAAGAGGGGCAAAAGGAATTCTCAGAGCTGAGGAAAGGGTTGCCAGCAAGGCAATAATCGCCACATGTTTGGAGCCAAAGCTCGGGGATTCGAACTGGAAGAAGAAAGCCAATATGAGAAGAGCGGTTAATGCCGCAGCTGCAAATTGCCAGTTGAGTTGAGAGCTCCCAGAAGGATATACGATAGAAAAAATAGCGAGAGCTATAACTCCGACTATAAGGAGTGCAAAGCTGGCATAAGCCTTTCTCGTCATATCAAATTTAAAGCCTCATCTGCGGTTAATACATCCTGTGGGAAACCATGATTTCTAAGCGATTGGGCAACCCGGTTAATCTGTGGAGAGAAAAGGAGTGCTTCAGAGAGGATCTCCCTCTTATCCCCGTCCGCTACTACCTCTCCCTCGCCAAGTAATATCACCCTGTCCGCATACTCGGCGACTGTTTCCACGTCCTGAGTCGCCAGAACCACCGTCTGACCATCCTCCCGGTACCTGCCAACGGATTCCATCAACTCCGATTTCAATCTGTGTTCCAGACCCCTCATCGGCTCGTCCAGAAGAACTACCTCAGGCTGGGAGACCAGAACGGAAGCTATCGCCACCCTCTGTTTTTCACCGCTGCTTAAATCGCGAGGATACCTTCCCCGATATTCAGTGAGGCCGAATCTATCCAATACCTCGGTTATCATCCTTTCCTGTTCCCTATCATCGAAGCCCAGGTTTTTAAGTTTAAAGGCAACTTCCTCCTCTACACTGTCAGCGAAAAGGTGAAGATTTGGGTTCTGAAAGATATATCCAATGTCCTTAGCCATCCTGGCTGTGTCTGTTTCCTTTGTATTTAATCCGCAGACCACAACATCTCCCTTCGCAGGCTTCAAGAGTCCCATAAAATGTTTTAAGAGAGTACTCTTTCCTGACCCATTCCTCCCCATCAAAGCCACAAACTCACCTTTTGCAATCCTTAAATTTATACCTTTCAATACCACAGGGCCATCGAGATAGGCGTACTGCAATTTCCTTGCCTCAATCAGCGGCGTCCCCTTGGGTTTTGGGGAAAATCGATCCTGAATATCCCTTTTCGGTCTGTAGTCCCTCTCACGGAAAACCTTTTCCAAAGCCGATCTGCTCTCCTTAACCGTTAGGAAGGTATCACCATAGTCTATCCCCTTCTGCATTAAGCCATGGGATAACCTTGCCACGGCCGGAATGCCGACTCCACTCTGATACAGTTGAGCAGTGCTTAGAACCTGGCGTGGATTTCCATCGGCCAGTATGACTCCATCCTGAAGCAAGATAAGCCGGTCAACGTGTCGGACAACCTTTTCCAACCGGTGTTCCACCAAAACGACAGTCAGGCCAAGTTCGTTGTTTAATTTAGCAACCAGGTTGAACAAATCCTCCGTGCTCTTAGGATCCAGCTCTGAGCTTGGCTCATCCAGGACAAGGACGCTCGGATGGAGCGCAAGAACGGAAGCTATAGCTATTTTCTGGAGCTCTCCACCTGAAAGCCCCGTAACCGACCTGTGGCGCAGATGAGCTACCCCCACAGCGTTCAGCGCTTCCTCTACCCGCCGTGCCATAAGGCTACGGGTAAAACCGAAGTTCTCCAGACCAAATGCTACTTCCCTTTCCACCTCATCAGCCACCATCTGATTCTCCGGGTCCTGAAATACCATCCCGACTCTTGCGGCAAGCTCTCCAGGAGAACGGCCAAGGACATCGAGTCCTTCCACTTCTATTTCCCCATATATCTTGCCCCCATGGAAATGGGGGACCAGCCCATTCAGGCACCGACACAGGGTCGATTTCCCGCCGCCGGAGGGACCGGTAATCAGGACAAATTCTCCATCCTGTATCTTAAGGTCAATCCCTCTCAGTGCTGACTTTTCGGCCCCACTGTAACGGAAACAGAGGTTCCCTATCCTAATCAATCTCCGTTCTCCTTTTTACTAATGCAGTGAAGACCACCAATGTGGCCAGGAAAAGCAAAAAGATAAGGCAGATCGCCTCCATGCCCATAAATCCTATTCCCTCCAGTGCAGGGTAATAATCATAGCTCCCAAAACCCTGAGAGTAAATGATGATTCCAAATATACCGGGCAACAAAGCGGAAATTAGAACAACAATTTCTGAACCCGTGAGCTTGAGTTCCTTGTAAAAGGTTCTTCTCTTTGAGCCGAAGCCTCTCGATTCCAATACCTCCGCCAATTGTGATGCCCTTTCCAGAGAATTGGAAAGGAGAGGAATAAAGATGGCCATATAGTTTCGGGTCCTTTGTACTTTGCTTCCACTGCTGAACTCCAGGCCCCGAGACCTTTGAACGGCAACGATATTTCGGGAATCCTCCAGCAAAGCCGGGAGAAACCTGGCAGACACGGACGCAACAAGAAGCGATTTATAAGGGAGCTTCATTTTTATCAAGCCTTGCATGAGATCATCGGGATGAATGGCCAAAATAAGGACGGAGAAAGCGGAGATTATCGCCGCTAACCTCAAGGAGTTCCCGACCCCGCAGACGATTCCCTCCAGTGTGATCCTTAGATTTCCCATCAGGGGGATGGAGAAGGGAGCCTTTACCAGTTCATGGGAGCCATTCTGGCTGATGATCGCGTTGATGAGCACAACTGCAAGGCAAAGGAAAAGGCAATACTTCATCAGGGAGGCCCACTCCCTCGTCAACCTGGCAGCTGCAATTACTGGTATGGTAGACAGAAAGAGCAAAAACAGGTACACAGGGTGATCGAAGATAACAGCCAGAAGGACAAGGCTTGCAATCCACCCTAACTTGCTCCATGGGGTAAGTCTATGGATTACAGTATCCCTGTCTTGATATTTATAATCCAGCATCGGGGAGTTTCATAACCTCTCCGTCTATTATCGCCACAGCGAAAGACTGCTGAATCCCCTCTGCCCGGTCGATTAGCACATCTACAGCCTCCTCAACATGGGACTTACCGGTTCCCGAGACCATCCAGACCACATTCTCCGCTGCCCCTATTCCCTTTGGATTCCAGGGGTTTTGAGTCGCTTGAATCACTCCACAGCTTTTAACCCTGGTCTCTTCCCCCTGACTGTCGAAGAGTATCGCTTCCCCTTGTTCGAATTTAACAAAAAGCCCCAGCTTCCGAAGGTCGCTGTCACTGAGTTCAGCTATCATCTCCAAGTCAGGGGTCCCTAAGAGGATCAAATTGGCCCCTTCTTTCTCTGAGCTTGAGACATGTTTCTGAATGCTAACCCCTTCAACCCCCTCCTCTAGCAAAGTCCTCCTCAATCTCCCGGCAGATTCCTCAAAGCCATCCTGGTAGACCACTACTGTAGGGTAAACCTCCCCTCCATAGCCGCTCAGGAAAGGCTGTGGGAAACAACCGATTACAGCAGGCAAAAGGGCATAGAATCCCCAGGCATGGAAGTCCCAAAACTCCACATCGCCGGCACAAAGATCGTAGCTTCCCGCACCGACATTGGCCAAAACACCGTTCACGTAATAAAGCCAGTCCTCATTGCTTTCAGGGTACTCAGAGACGACGCCGTTTATGCCTGAAACAAAGCCACCTCCATACCTGGTTTTCACCTCAGCCATTCTCCGTAAGACCCCTAACGCACTCTCGCCTTCCTCAATCGGGACCGACTTATCCAGCACTTCCTTACAGCCGAAATCCCTTGTTACGATAAGCCTAGCTTCTGACTCCTCACTTGCCTGCTCTTTCTGCCCTTCCTGTACTTCCTGTCCCTCTGGACTCGCTATTTGGCACGAAACAGTAAGAGCCGGCATGATCAGCACAGCTATAAGGGCAAGCGAAACAGGTCTCAAGACTCTATTCAATGATTTGAACCTCTCCATAAATCACAGCGGGGTTTATAGCTTCCCCTTGCTCATCGTATATGCTTTGCACATCAATCTCGATATCACTTGTCCCAACCACACTTCCTTTCACCTTGACTTCAGCGAGCACCGATTCCATCATTCCAGCTTTAGCACTATCCTTGAGGTCCACAGCATGAATCATCACTCCCTGCCCCGGCAGATTGCCGGAGACCCGGCTTATTCCATAATCCGGGAGGTCGACATCTATGATCCTGTCCTGAATTAACTTCTTTCCCTTCAGGGATATCTTCAGGCTGAAAGCCGAGACCCCGCTTTCCGCATGATAAATCGTGATAGGTGCGGTGGCCAATTCTCCCGGCTCACACTTAACATCCCCTGCCACCAAGGCAAGTGAAGAAGGAATGCCCATAGTAGGAAGCGCAAATACATCACCCACATCTACAATGCCATCTCCATTGAAATCAAAGCTCGCCGCTTTCCTTCGAACCACGGGGGAAGAAAGATTCCTGAATAGGGCATATCTATCCTCTAAGTTGGCTTCCACGTCGCCGTTTACATCTTCATAGAGCCCGTCACCATCTAAGTCCCCCGCTATATTCTTTTGGCCAGGAAGCCTGAGTTCAATATCAAGGGTGAAATCCCATTCCCTGGATATCTTGTTCCCTTCCAAATCAGACACCTCAAACTCAACAGTATGCTTCCCCTCCTCTATCCACTCAATCGGGGTATAGGTTACCTTCGACTGGCTTACCTCTGCCTTTGATGTTACATCCTCTCCATCAAGCAAGAGTTTGACTGTATTTTCATCAACCCCCGGGCGAATATCGCTGTACCCGGCTTCGATACTCGGATTTGCCCTGACAACGCCGTTGGGGGAAAGATAGGAGATTTCAGGAGGTGTCTGATCAGGGGCTTGCTTGACAGTAAAGCCTCCCATCAATCTGCCAATCCTTACTCCATATTCTCCGGGGTCATTTCTCTGCACGGTAAAGGAGACTTGCGTTCCCTCTCCGGCTGGTACTTCCACTTCCTGACAGCTTTCCGCCATCTTGTTGATCCAGAGAGTCACCGGGCAAGATTGCTCTTGCTCGCTGAGATTGGAAATATCACATGAAATAGTAGTTTCATCTCCGGTTGTGACCTCACCCGGGGCAATACTGAGATTGGAGAATTCATATTTGGGGGCCGGTATCCCCTGGCTTCCCGTGATACAGAAGATGGAAGAGGAGCCAGGCATTACCGCAGAGTAATAGACTGAATCTGAGTCTTCATCTATCCTCTTCGTAGGAATTGAGATCCATTCTTCGCCCGCTTCATCCCACCGATTAAGAAGAATAGACCATTTATGGTGACTCATCACCTCAAGAGAATCTTTCTCCAATTCAAACGTGACGCGTATGGCGCCTATTTCCTCAGATTCAATGTTCTCCAAGGAAATATCAAAGAAAAGGCTCTTGTAGGCAGATCCGTGCGAGGGCCAGCGAACCCCTGCAGGTGTTCCTCCTATAAGGGTCTTTAAGCTCGCCTTTACGTCCTTCAAGTCCTCAGTGCTTTTGAGTGAAAGGCTGGTAAAAGTAAGGCTTGACTGATCGAAGAAATTTACCCACTCCCCCGAGCGGAGTTCAGGTGCTTTAACGAGTATATTGTTGGAGGTCTTTTCTATCTCATTTGGAGGAGTAATATCGGAGCATGGTTCCGGAGCCATTTCCTTTACCAGTTGCTCAACAGGAACATCAGGGAGTTTACTGAATAAGTCTTCGGAAGATATTTCATAAAGCTTCTCGGGATCAACCTCAGTAAGGACTTTTTTCAAAGAGGGACTGCTCATCGCAAGGACTATTTCCTCTCTCTCACCGAGATCCAACCGATTCAATACCTCCCCGGCCCTTTCCTTCCTTACCTCGCCCAGAATCCGGGCTGCCTCCGTAACTCTCAATGCCCTTACCTCCTCCACCGCATCTTCGATCGAGGCATAGTTTATTATGTGTTTTGATGTGGTTATGTGTTTTGGTGCTTCAATTGATGGGAGAACCGGATAAGGCACCCCCAAGAGTGCCTGGATGGCCGAGGCAGTGGTCTGGCAAGGCATCCATCCCGCCTTATCACTCTGCCAATAGAACTGGCCACTGTCCTGCTGAAAGCCTAGCAAATCGGCAACAGGGGTATTACTATCCTTAGACCAGCTCGAACCTGTAGGCTCCTGCCCTGTAGCGACTATGGTATTAATAGCACGGGAATCGGTATCAGCATTGGTGGCTCCCCAGGAGAGGAACCCCCCGTTACTGTCTTGCTTGTCTTTGAGGTAATCCAGCCCATCACTGATGGCAGTTGAATCCGGGCTCTCACCAGCAGCGATCAAGGCCATGATGGCCGCTCCAGTGCTGTCAACACTTGTCCCCCCCGTCACGGCCCAAGCCCAGCCACCATCCGCCTGCTGGGCATCTTTGATAAACGACACGCTGTTTTGAACAATCTCCGAGCCAGCGCTTCCGCCAGCAGCGATATAAGCCATAACTCCCCAGAAATCATCATTGACCTGTGTATCATTGCCAAACTGTGTTCCGTCATGGCTGTCTTTAAGTAGTTCTACAAAATCTCTTCCCCCGAAATCCGATGGATCTTCACCGGCAGCGGCTATTGCCAGGATCATTCTTTCATAGTCCGCAGCTGTAGCAGCCTGGTCAGCATTACTTCCCAGATACTCTACGATAGATGGATCTCCCCAATCATGAGGGTCCTCGCCGGCGGCTACTATTGCATTAACTACCCATGCAGACTGCCCAAATCCCCCTATACTGCCATTGGCTTCCTGTTGATTACGTAGCCAATCCAGTGCTTTCTCTATCTCAGGGTCAGACGGATCCATTGGAAAGCTGTCCTGCGCCACTATGGGTGCTGGATTTATAGCTAACACTACAAGGATTAGACCCAGGGCCACATTAGAAAGCATTCCAAGTTTCCTCTTTATCACTTTTGCCTCCTTTAACTAAAGCAAGATTGTTTATTAACGACCGTGTTTGATTATAGCATCCGGGGGGTGGAATGTCAACAATTCGACTTGAATCACAACTTCCCGCGGAAGGTGACCAGGAAAAGACCGCTCCTGGGCTGCAAGGCGCTTTCGACTCCTCCACAAGCGAGTTAATCCCCGGGACGAAGACCGTCGAGGTCTCCAGCGTGCACAAGTCATTTGCCGGGAAGAAAGTAGTCGACGAGTTCTCCTTCGAGGTCAAGGCTGGCGAGATATTCGGTATGGTTGGCCCCAACGGCGCCGGCAAGACGACTACCATCCGCATGCTTATGGACATCATCAGGCCCGACTCAGGCGAAGTGAGAATACTGGGAGAGCCGCTCAATGAGTCTACCAAGGACAAGATAGGCTACTTGCCCGAGGAAAGGGGGCTCTACCGGAAGGTCACTGTTGCCGAATTGCTGGGCTACCTGGCCCGGCTCAAAAACACAACCACAGGCAAAATCAGCCCCAGAATCGATAACTTACTGGAGAGACTTGGCATGCTCCCGCACAAAACTAAGAAGGAGGAACAACTCAGCCGGGGCATGGGACAGATAATCCAGTTTATCGCCACCCTCGTTCACGATCCTCAACTCGTCGTCCTGGATGAGCCCTTCTCCGGACTCAACCCCGTCAACAGGCAAACCCTGAAGGAATTGGTGCTGGAACTCAAGAACGCCGGCAAAACCCTGGTTTTAAGCACCCATCAAATGAACGAAGTTGAGGAACTCTGCGATCGTGTATTGATGATCAATAAAGGTAAGGTGGTGTTGTACGGTGAACTCTCTGAAGTCAGGTCCAGGTTCAGGAATAACTCCATATTCCTGGAATGTGAGGGGCCAATCGGTGAACTAACAGGAGTGGTGAGGCAGAAAAGCCACGGACAATTCATGGGCTATTTCTCGATGGAGACTACTCGCCACAGGACATCCTGAGCCAGCTCCTTACGCGGGGAACCAAGGTCAACAGGTTTGAGGTCTCAACGCCCTCTCTCAACGAAATCTTTGTTCAGATAGTTAAATCCACACCTGAGCCTACCGAAGAGAAACAATGAATAAAGCACTCATTATTCTCAAGCATGAGCTAGGACAAACGGTGAGGAGAAAGTCATTTATCCACCTCACGGTCAGCATTCCCCTAATTGCAATTCTGGGAATGCTAGTGTATCAAATAATCCAGGGCATGGAGGCGGAGCCGGAGAAGGAAGAGGAGAGAATCGGGTACGTAGATGCAACGGGAATGTTCAACGACTACAAAGAAGCGGATGGTATCACGTTCATCCACTACTCCACTCAAGATAAGGCCAAAGGCGACCTGCTCGCTGAGGAAATCGATGAGTACTTCATCATCCCTGAAAACTACCTGGCTACGGGCCAGGTGATAAGATATACCACGGAACGGGAGCTTCAAGCCTCATCAAAGATCAGACAACAAATCAGCGAGTTCTTACTGAATAACCTCCTGGATGATAAGACCAGCGAGGAGTTGCTCCAGAGGGTTAAGCAGCCACTCAATCTCGCCTCTCTTCAATTAGACGAGACAACAGGCGAAATAACCGAGTCCCCTAATCCTGTGAGCGCCATATTTGTACCCTATATATTCGGTCTCCTGTTCATCTTTTCCATATTTTTCACATCCGGGTATCTGTTGCAGAGCGTATCCGAGGAGAAGGAGAACCGGGTTATCGAGATTTTGCTTTCCTCCGTTTCCGCCAGGCAGTTGCTTGCAGGCAAGGTGCTGGGGCTGGGAGCTGCCGGTCTTCTGCAAATAGTAGTGTGGCTGGTCACTATTGTGGTTTTTGCCAAGGTCGCCTCCATGAATATACCAGTACTAAGCGATCTTTCCGTCTGCTGTTTGCCATTATCTTCTCCGGGCTGGGCTCCATCTCCGGCACAGCCAGGGAGAGCCAACAGTGGACTGGCCTGTTCACCATGCCCGCCGTCGTGCCTCTCATCCTGATGAGCGTAATCGCCGAGCACCCGGATGGTGTAATCTCCCAGATTCTGACCTTTTTCCCTCTCACCGCCCCTGTGACCATAATGATGCGGCTGCCCAATATGGCGATACCCGCCTGGGAGCTGGCGCTGAGTCTTATCATCCTGATTGGAATGATAGCCCTGGGAATCTGGATGGCAGCTAAAATCTTCCGCGTCTACCTCCTGATGTACGGCAAGCGGCCGACGCCCAGGGAGATCATTCGTTACATAAGAGAAGGGTAGTGTACCACCCATAACCCAGACAAGCTGAGACCGAAAGGTAGGTCAGTAAATTCCAATGATCAAATTACAAGCTCCAAACAATACCGAATGCCTAAAATTCAAACAGCCACACTGATATGTCATTGCGAGACGGCCCCGAGCTAGGCGAAGGGGACGTCGTGGCAATCCCCATTACCTTAAGACGAACGGTCTGTCCCCCTTCTTCGGACAGGCCTTTAGACCTGTCCCTACGTCTCAGTAAATCTCAAAGACCACCAGGGGATTGCAACTCCCTTAAACAGGAGTTAGTATAGACATACAATGAAGGATATCGCCAGAGGCTCTTGCACCACTTGTGGCAGGGGAGTTATGAAATGAGTGAAAGGAAGGATGTTACCTCGGAAATACTCCCCCATACTGAGGCTAAACATAAAATATTAAGGAATTATCTCCATGCCTGGTTTCCTATTTTGAGTTCAAGCTCTCAGAGAGTACTTTACATTGATGGGTTCGCAGGGCCAGGTGAGTATTACAAAAGGAGCCCCAACGGTTCCGTTGAAACAGTGGATGGTTCCCCCATAATTGCTCTTAAGGCAGCCCGGGATCATCTGCACAGTGATAAATGGCAGCGTACGGAACTGGTTTTTCTCTTTATTGAAAAAGACAATCAATGTATCGCAAACTTGGAACGAAAGGTCTCCGAAATTAAACATACTCTACCTCGTAATTTCCGCATAGAACCGGATCCCCTTACACCCTTTACGTTTGAAGGAGCTTTGAACAAAGTATTGTTTGAAATTGAAGCACAGAATAAACCACTAGCGCCATCGTTTGTGTTTATTGATCCTTTTGGGCTAACTGGCTTCCCCCTGGATCTGCTTAAGCGCCTTGCGCAGCAGCCAAAGTCTGAGGTTTTGATAAATTTCAATTACCAAGCCATTGCTCGCTGGTTTTTGCCTAACCCCCAAAAGCACGGGCTCATGGATGAGCTTTATGGATCTGACATCTGGCGCCAAGCTTTGGAAATTCCAGATCCACACCGCAAGGAGGAATGTTTGAGAAAGACTTATCAAGAAGTGTTGCAAGGACTTGGCTGGCAAGGGGTACGACCTTTCCGAATGGAGAACAAACAAAATGGAACGCAATATTATCTCTTTTTTGCTACTTCACACGGACAAGGCATGCTGGCTATGAAAAGAGTCATGTGGAGATTATCTCCCATAGGCAATTTCCAATATTCCGACTTGACAGATCCCCAGCAGCCGCGCCTGTTCAAGAAAAAGGATTATGATCCTGATTTTTCAAAAGACCTAGCGAATCAACTTTATCAAAACCATTGTGGGCAAACCATCTCAAAGGAATTACTTCTCCAAGGGGATTTGGCATGGCATCCCATCTGTATAGATCGTCACCTTACACAAGCGTTGAAAATTCTTGAGAAGAAAGCAAAGATTAGTGATGTCAGGTTACCTGACGGAAAAAACAGGCGCAATAGGACATACCCCGAGGGTTGTACAATCACCTTTGCACCTTGATGCTCTCAAAGTAATTATTAATTTGTGAATGGAGTAGATATGTCGTATCCCAAAATCGTGGTGAAGGAATATCCATTACTAGACGGTACCGATACCCCGCTTGTTCAGAGGGTCGGAGATGGCTCGATAATAAAGAGATTCGATAGAAGCCCAATCCCCACTAAGCTCACAGACGTGGTATGTCCCCACTTTCTGGAATTGAAATGGGCTTATGGTTGTCCTTTCGACTGTGCCTGGTGTTACCTGAAAGGTACTTTCAGATTCCTTCCCACCGGGACTAAACCGGTGATAAAAGACCGTAAAAAAACAGAATTGCACGTCAAAGGATTCCTCAACAGGACAGATACGCCGGAGATTCTCAACACGGGAGAGATAGCTGACTCCTTAATGGATGAAGGATCAAGCAATGCCTTCTCCAAATTCATCATTCCTATCTTCGAAGAGCAGAGGAAACACAAAGTGTTATTTGTAACCAAATCCGATAATATTAAGAACTTGCTAGAAATAGATCGTCACCAGCAAGCTATCATAAGTTTTAGTCTCAATGCAGAAATAGTAGCTCAAAAATGGGAAAAGGGAGCACCACCTGTGGCAAGAAGGATCCAAGCTGCACGAAAACTTAGTGAAGCAGGATACGAAGTTAGAGTAAGGATTGATCCTATAGTTCCAGTACCTGAGTGGGGAAAACAGTATATGGAGTTGATCGACCAAATTCTTACTAATTTCATTCCCAGCCGGATAACTCTTGGTTCCCTGAGAGGATTGCAAAGCACGATCAATGGAAGCAAGGAGACAACTTGGCAAGAATATTTGGGAGAGAGCTCCAACTGGGGGAAAAAGGTCGAATTCACCACTCGATACGCGATGTATGTAGCCATTATCGAATATCTTGGATCAAAATATGGTTATGATGATGTTACACTCTGCAAGGAGACTAAATCGATGTGGGAAAAGTTAGGCATGAGTTACGAGACCCCCAGATGTAATTGCGTGTGGTAATTGAGTCCTAGGATTCTTCTTAATAGCTGCTAAAATAATGGAGGACAGTTTCTATTAGATCAAGGAACTAGGGGGACAAGATCGTCTTCACTGTAATCTCCCCAAAAGGAGCAGATGGCATCATAAATAGCGAGGACTTCTCTGTTCATTCAAATTCCTGAAGACAGGGAAAAGTAGAAGGTTATGTTTACTAGAATCACCTTTGCCCGTTCGATTATGGGGGGACAAGCATTTATCCGTGGTATGCGCATTCCCGTCTCTTACAATCGTTAAGCTAGTTGCTGCAGGCAAAAGCGATCCGGATCTGGAGGGAGAAGACATCAAGGAAGCCTTACAGTATGCTGCAAGATTAGCCGAGGACAAAATCGTTGAGATCGCGACAAATCCATGAAGGAATAATGTAGTATGCCCAAACACCACATTGGCACGAGCGGATGGCATTACGACCACTGGCGGGAGGTGTTCTACCCGCCCAAGCTTCCAAAGAAAAGGTGGTTCGATTTCTATTCCCAGCACTTCTCCACGGTGGAGCTCAACAACAGCTTCTATCGCCTTCCTTCGGAGAACACCTTCGCCAACTGGAGGGACTCTTCGCCATCCGGATTCCTCTTTGCCGTCAAGGTGAGTCGCTTCATAACCCATATAAAGAGGATCAGGAACATTGAAGATGCCCTGGCAACGTTCCTGTCCCGGGCCGATATCCTGCAGGACCGGCTCGGGCCCTTGCTCTACCAGTTGCCGCCGAACATGAAACGTGATGAGAATCGACTGGAATCGTTCTTGTCGTCTTTGCCTTCCGGTTATCAACACGTTTTCGAGTTCCGAAACGAGTCCTGGTTTCAGGAGAGCATATTTCAGATACTGCGCCGCCACAACGTCGGCTTCTGCATCTACGATACGCCGGATTTCACAACACCCCTCGTGGCCACGGCCGACTTCGCCTACGTGCGATTCCACGGCAGCACACTCATGTACGGCGGGTCCTACTCGGATGAGGAGCTGAGAAGGTGGGCACAAAGCATCGGCGCATTAAGCCAGGGGCTCACGTCGAGCTACATATACTTCAACAACGACATGGAAGGCTTTGCGGTAAAGAATGCGAAAAAGCTCGAGGAGCTGCTATACTAACACCCAGGAAGAGTTAATTGTACCAGATATCTGCTCCAGTTATTTCCAATGCCGAGGTTATGCCCCGGGTTTACCTCCTCTGGGTTGAGGCTCCAGAGATAGCAAGTGATGCCCGTCCGGGGCAGTTTGTTACCATCCGTTGCGGAGAGGGCCCCAACCCTTTGCTGCGCCGCCCTTTCAGCATTCACAGAACTGATGAGAACAAACTGGCTCTGCTCTTCGATGTAGTAGGACAGGGGACGGAATGGCTCGCAAATCGCAAGGCGGGGGACATTTTGGGCATACTGGGCCCTTTGGGCAACGGCTTTCAGGTCGGCCAGAGCACGCGAAATCTACTTCTTGTAGCCGGCGGCATCGGGATCGCACCTATGGTATTCCTGGCTGAGAGGGCTGCTACCGGCGGCCACTCGGTCAAGGTGATAGTAGGGGCAAAGACCGCCTCCCAGGTCTATTCCGATATACAAGGAGCGGAACTCATACAAGTCACCGAGGATGGCTCGGCCGGGGAAAAGGGCATGGCCGCTGATGTAGGCTTTACCCTCACGGAATGGGCTGACCAGGTTTTTGCATGTGGGCCGGGTCCCATGTATCAAGCAATGGCAAAGAGCGGGTTGGGTGATGGCAAGTCCGTGCAGGTCCTGCTAGAGGAGGTGATGGGGTGTGGGGTAGGGGCCTGCCGGGGATGCGCTATACCCACAAAGCAGGGCATGAAAATGGTGTGCCATGACGGGCCCGTATTCGAGTTGCGGGATGTCGCCTGGGACAGGTTTTTCTCCACAAACGGATAGCCACCTGTCAGACAAGGAAATCGCACATCCCTCAGAAGGTCTCTCTCACCACGATAGACTGGTCACGTCGGGAACCCACTGATATCAGATCAACCGGGCACCCTGCAAGTTCTTCAATTCTTCTCACATAGGCCTGAGCCTCTCGCGGGAGGTCCTCGAATTTACGGATATCACTTGTAGGTTTCTGCCAGCCAGGTAGCTCTTCCCAGATAGGCTGACATCTCCCCAGGACAGAAACGTTTGGTGGTGGGCTATCCAGCACCTCACCATCCAGTTTATAGCCTGTGCAGATTTTAAGTGTCGAAAGTGTATCCAGCACATCGAACTTGGTCAGGGCAAGTCCGGAGAAATCATTTACCCGAACGCTAAAACGGGCTACGGCCGCATCAAACCACCCGCAGCGCCGCGGCCGGCCAGTGGTCGTCCCAAATTCACAACCTCGCTCTCTGAGAGTCTCCCCGCAATCATCCTTCAACTCACTGGGCATAGGGCCTTCGCCAACTCGGGTAAGATAGGCCTTAAACACCCCGAATAACTTGTCGATCTTTGTCGGGCTCAGCCCCAAGCCAAGGCAACCACCCCACGCAGCTGAAGGGCTTGATGTCACATACGGGTAAGTGCCGAAGTCGATATCCAGCATAGTACCCTGGGCCCCTTCCAAAAGAACATCGCCCTTGTCCAGGGCCTGGTTCACTACCAGACTCGTATCACGCACAAATGGCCTCAAACGATCAGTGTATGCGCAGTATTCCTCATATATCTCATCGAAAGAAAAAGGCTCTGTCTCAAAGACCCTGGTTATAATATCGTTCTTATACTCCAGAACAGCACGGAGGCGCCTTTCAAACAGATTCCTGTCGAGCAAATCACAGACCCTTATCCCCAGTCGAGAGACCTTATCGGTGTAGGCAGGACCTATACCCCTTCTCGTGGTTCCTATGGCAGCAGCACCTCGCGCATCCTCCTCCAGGCCATCTATCAAGAGGTGATACGGCATTATAACATGCGCCCTGTCGCTTATAGAGAGTCGGCTCACATCGATACCTTGCTCCTCAAGGGCATCGATCTCGTCGATCAAAACCTTGGGGTTAATAACCGTCCCGTTACCAATGACACAATCCACATGGGGATAGAAGATGCCGGAGGGGATCAAGTGTAGCTGGAATTTGCCGAACTCATTGATTACCGTATGTCCGGCGTTGTTACCACCGGAGAAACGGGCTACGAGGCTAACCTCTTCAGCTAGAAGATCAACGATTTTCCCCTTCCCCTCATCCCCCCATTGCCCACCTACAACTGCAGTTACTGACATATGAACCCCTCGCATACAACCTTTCTAAAAGGTTCCTTCTTTCCTCATTCTAAAAACGACTCCAGTCGGCCTTGAAGTCATTTGAGTGATTCTTTCTGGGTAAATTCCCTAATAGGGGTACGTACTTGACTGATGTAAAGGTCTAAGACAGAATATGATGCATGGA
>JAGXOF010000149.1 GCA_023660035.1 Dehalococcoidia bacterium LH_S1 | reverse complement strand
CTTGTTAATGACACGATACACAAATACCAGTTTACAATCTCTTAAGCAAGGAGCAATACTTATTGAGCACTACCCGATTTTGTTCCCACAGAGTTGGTAGAGGGGGAACAGGTGGGCAAGATGAATACTACTCCACCTATTACCTACTTCGCTACCTCGATGTTTTTAGACAAGGCTCCCTTCGGCAGGGGTCGGGTAATACTGAATGGCACCAATACTGCATTAAGCGTTATGCTCTACACCACAACAGGCATATTGGTGCCAGGGATATTCAAAAATGATACCGAGGTAAAGGTGATTTTTAGAGACCAGCGGGTCGGCGAAATAGCGGACATCTACTGTGTGCCTACGGCGGAGCTCACTCCAGAACAAATTGCCAAAAGGGGACTCCAGGAATCGGAACTCAACTGGAAGGCGCCAAAGGAACCCGAATTCCCTGAGGCTAGCGATGAGGATATAGCCATTTATCAACAATCACTTAAAGAAAGGCTCTTTTTTCGTTTAGGGTTGGTAATGCTGATTTGAGCTTTCCGTCAAGGGTAGAGGGACTGTATCTGCGAAGCAGCCAACACCAAGTGATAAAAGAGCCTAAAGAAATGCAAACCTTAGCTAATAAGATGAGCAAGTCAAAACGTGCTCGCAAAGCCATCGAAAGCTGGAAGCGTGATATCGCTGTAAAGACTAAAGCTGGTGACTTTGCCATGTATATTGATAATGGTAATTTTAAGGTTGAGGAAAAGGAGCTAGAATCCCCTGACTTTGTCATGGCTTGTGAAGACCCTAGAACCCTCCTTGATGGTCTGATGTATAAGGGTGCTATCACTGATTCCGTGATAATGAAAAGGTTGTGGATAAGTAAGAATATAGAGATTAACACTATAGGGGTAGGCACTTGACTCCCGTTGGCGCAAGGCGTAGAGTATGGACTTATGGAGGATTATCCGAAGACCCTCCTCGATTTTGCAGGACGTTTTGCCACTGAAGAGGCATGTCTTGAATATCTGTTCAAGATGCGCTGGCCGCGGAGGGATTTCGGTGCCTACGCTGTGGGGACCAGAGAGCATGGTCCACAAACCGAGGTTTGTACTGTTGTGCCCGTTGTGATCTCCAAACCTCTGTTACCGCTGGTACAATTTTTCAAGATACAAAACTGCCGTTGCGGCTTTGGTTTTGGGCCATCTGGCACCTGACTACTCAGAAATATGGGACGAACGCACAGGGATTGCAGCGGGTGCTGGATTTGGGCAGCTATCACACCGCCTGGGCCTTGCTGCATAAGTTGAGGCGTGCTATGGTGCACCCCGGGTGCGATCGGCTCTCGGGCACAATCGAAGTAGATGAAACCTACATAGGTGGGCAGAAACCAGGCAAACGGGGTCGTGGAGCAGCTGGTAAAGCTATGGTTGTTATCATGGTAGAACTCAAAGAAGGTAAAGCCCGACGGATTCGACTCAGGCGTGTACCTGATGCTTCTGGGGCTAAGGTCTATGAGGAAGCAGATCCTGTTGAAGTGTGCCCTATCCTTAGCCATGTTGTAGACCCTTTCAAAGCCCCTGAGGTACCGGTCCACATTTTGGGGTCGTGGTTGGTGGCTCTGGCGATCTCACTGGTGAAATAGCCCTGAAGGTGCAGACCCACGATCTGTCTCTTGT
>JAGXOF010000148.1 GCA_023660035.1 Dehalococcoidia bacterium LH_S1 | reverse complement strand
ACCTAAAGGATGCCAAACCCTTCCGCTACCCTGTCATCTGAACCTAGGCTGCTGCCGTTGCAGTGAGCCCTACTGCCTCAGCATATCTGAGGTAGGTCTCAACGCTGGCAATCACCACCCTGGCCTCGACGGTTAGTAGCTCGATGCCTACCAGTGATACTCTCACCCAGGCATCAATGACCACGCCCTTGTCCAGGATTCGGTCGATGACCTCAACCAGGGTATCGGAAGCCATTGACTTCTCTACCGCCATTCTCAATCACCTCCTTTCTTATAAGATTTACATTACTCCATTTGCATTATCCGTCATTGCTGCGGCAATGTAAATAAGCCATCTGGTTTTTATCAGCTTGCCGTTAAATAACCAATAGGTCTGTTTTTCGGCTACCAACTACCCCGCATTTGGGGGGGGGGTAAGTAACCCCCAATTGGTAAGCCTCAGGCTGGTTCTCTGAAGATGCTCTACTCCACCAGTCCCTGACGCATGGCTTCAGCCACCGCCTGGGTTCTATCAGTAGCATCCAACTTGCGAAGTATGTTATGGATGTGTCCCTTAACTGTTTGTTCGGAGATAAATAGATCTTTAGCAACCTGCTTGTTGGACTTCCCCTCACTCATAAGCCTTAGGACGCGCCTCTCCTGCTCAGTCAAACCCTTGTCTTTACCCCTATCAGGGATTATAGGAATTATTCCTTGCAGAACCTCAGAGTCCACAGCCAGATGAACCAGGGGCTTATTCCCAGCCTGCACCTGCTTAATGGTATCAACTAATCTATCGGCGGAGATATTCTTTTCCATATAGCCACTGGCACCAGCATTAACCGCCTTCAGCACATACTCGGTATCGTCATACATAGAAAGGACAATAATGTTGAGTCCAGGATGTTTCTCCTTGATAAGTGTTATGCACTCAATGCCATCCATCCGTGGCATTTTGATATCCATTAAAATCACGTCGGGGAATACTTCATCCACTTTGGCAATTGCCTCTTTGCCATTACTGGCTTCGGCGACTACCTGAACCTCTTCATAGGCTTCCATTAATTTTCGCAACCCCTGGCAGAAGAGGGTATGGTCATCAACAATCAGTACCTTAATGAACTCCCCCATAGTTACCGCTCCAGCTATGGCTATATTGGAACTTCAAGGTGAACTAAGGTGCCTTGTCCTATGTTGCTTTTTATGTTTAGGGAACTGCCAATAATCTCAGCCCTTTCCCTCATACCAATAAGCCCCCAATTGTCCCCCTCGGCGTCAACCGTTTCCACATCAAAACCGCAGCCATTATCAGCGACCTTAGCCACTAACCGGTTGCCCTGTGAAGCAATCTCCACTTTGACCTCAGTAGCCCTGGCATGTTTCCTAGCGTTGGATAGAGCCTCCTGGATGATTCGATAGACGGCGGTCTTAACCTCAGAGGATAACCTAGGTATTGACCTCCCCACCTCAAAACTTACCGAAATGTGGTTCTCCTCCTTTATCCTCTTTAGATATTTTTCTATGGCAGGTATTAGTCCGACATCATCCAAAATAGAAGGTCTGAGGTCATCTATAATTCCTCTAGCCTCAGCGATAGCCTCCGACATCAGTTCCTCTATCTTCTCTAGCTCCTGTTGAGCTCTCAAGGGGTCTTTTGTCAGAAGCTTTCTACAAGCTTGAAGG
>JAGXOF010000147.1 GCA_023660035.1 Dehalococcoidia bacterium LH_S1 | reverse complement strand
CATGTATCACACTGAACGTCAAGTAATTTGACATTCTCGAGGGCGCCTAGTATAATAGGATAGTCAGGAGGTTGATACCGTGCAAACAGCAACGCGCATTGAGAACCTGCCGCCGTACTTGTTTGTGGGAATAACAAAGCAGATAGCCGAAAAGCGCGCACAAGGGGAAGATGTTATCAGCCTTGCTATCGGTGACCCTGATCTTCCTACTCCGTCCCACATCCTCGACCGCCTGTGCGAGGCGGCCCGCGACCCCGCAAACCACCATTACCCTGAGACCGACGGTTTGCCGGAATTGCGCCAGGGGATCGCCGGATGGTATCAACGGCGTTTCAGGATTGCACTTGATTCCGATAAGGAAGTGCTTCCGCTTATCGGTGCCAAGGAAGGCATTGGCCATATGACCTTCTGTTTCGTTGACCCCGGGGATATAGCACTTGTTCCCGACCCTGCTTACCCTGTCTATTCCAAGAGCACGATACTTGCAGGCGGAGAGCCTTATTATCTTCCATTGACCGGAGAAAATAATTTCCTGCCTGATCTGGAGAATATACCCCCTGATGTTGCGGATAAGGCAAAGATTCTGTGGCTCAATTATCCTAATAACCCCACCGGAGCTGTTGCCGACCTTGATTTCTTCGAAAGGGTGGTGGACTTTGCCAAGAAACACGATGTGGCTGTCTGCCATGACGCTGCTTATACCGAGGTCGTCTTCGATGGCTACCGTCCTGTTAGTTTTCTTGAGGTGCCCGATGCTAAGGATATCGGCGTTGAGTTCCACTCCCTCTCCAAGACTTACAATATGACGGGATGGCGCATAGGGATGGCGGTCGGGAATGAGGAGATGATAAATGCCCTTATGCGCATGAAATCCAATCTCGATTCCGGAATACCGCAGGCGATTCAGCACGCAGCCATCGAGGCGCTTAATGGCTCACAGGATTGTATTGCCGAGAATAATAGCATATATCAAAGACGGCGGGACAAGGTAATTCAGACGCTCAATAGAATCGGGATGCAGGCGGTTCCACCTAAGGCCGGACTCTACATATGGGCCGGTGTGCCTGAGGGGTATACCGCATCTGATTTCGCTGCAAGGCTCATCGACGAAATAGGAGTGGTGGTTACTCCAGGCACAGGCTATGGGAATTCCGGCGAGGGATATATCAGAATTTCCCTCACCACGCCTGATGATAGACTTGAAGAGGGACTTGACAGGATAGAGCGATGGTATAATTCCTTGCAGGAGGGGTCATAACGAAAGGCTCTATTTCCACCGATTCTCAACCTGAAAGGGCTATACTGGTTGGGATAGAGATAAAGGGTCAGTGGAGTTCCTGGTCGCTTGAGGACTCCATGAACGAACTGGCTCTGCTGGCACAGACCGCCGGAGCTGAGGTAATAGGGACTTTGACCCAGCGACTGAACCGGCCCACTCCTTCTTACCTTCTCGGCAAAGGAAAACTGGAAGAACTCATAGAACTTAAGGATGATCTCGGTAGCAACCTGGTCATCTTCGATGAAGAGCTTTCTCCCACTCAACTACGAAACCTGGATCAGGCTCTTGGGGTGAACGTCCTTGACCGCACGGGGCTGATCCTGGACATCTTCCCCACCTAGCACGACCCAAGTACAATGCTACGTGGGAATGTGATGTCTGTCA
>JAGXOF010000146.1 GCA_023660035.1 Dehalococcoidia bacterium LH_S1 | reverse complement strand
GATGAGGACAAAATCAGAAAAGAAGGCTTATTGTATTTCCCAGTTTGAATTTAGGAGTTGTTTAGGGTTTAGAAATTCGAATTTGGGATTTTTCTAGAGGAGGGAATATGGCTGAAACAGAGATGATGGAGGGAAGTGGCAACCAGATTACTGTAAAATGTGCCTTCTGCAATGGAACGGGGAAAGACCCCTTTGGCCTTTTATCCACTTTGGCTACCTGTCAGGTATGTGGAGGAACTGGCAGGGTTACTGTGAGCGAACCCTTTGTCAGGTGCCCCTTTTGTAATGGGACCGGGGTACATCCCTCACGCAGATACACCTGCATTGTCTGCCACGGTAAGGGAGTTGTCCCAGCTCCCCCTGAGGGGGAAAGGGAGGTATGCCCTGAGTGCGGAGGCAGTGGCAAGTCCCATTCTCAGTGGAATGTTCCCTGTACCAAGTGTAACGGTAAGGGCTTTATAAGTTTAAAAGCGAAAGGCGTTCAATAATAAATATGGAATCCTAAAAGCTTAAGTTTAGAATTTAGAAATTCGAATTTAGGATTTTCCAAAGGAGGGAATATAGCAATGGTAGAGGAGATGAGCACTGTCCTGGAGCCACGCCCGCTCCAGAATTTCGTTGAGACCAAGGCGGTAAAGGAGATAACTGACCGTGCTTTAACCTATTTTGGTGCCGGATTTCCCGTCCACTTCAGAGGCTCAACGGGAACAGGAAAGACAACCCTGGCGATGCATGTCGCCTCCAAGATTGGACGACCGGTGGTGATGATTCACGGCGATGAGGAATTCAGCACCTCGGATTTGGTGGGGGGGAGAGTCTGGCTACCGCCGCAAGAAGGTTATTGATAACTTCGTCCATTCCGTACTCAAGACCGAGGAGGACATGAGCAAAAAGTGGATTGATGACCGCCTGACCGTAGCCTGCCGGTATGGGTTTAGTCTCATTTACGATGAATTCACCAGGTCTCGCCCTGAGGCAAATAATGTACTCCTTTCAGTGCTTCAGGAGAAGATGATGGACCTGCCCACCTCAAGAGGGGTGGAGGAAAGCTACCTCAAGGTTCACCCTGATTTCACCGCTATTTTCACCTCTAACCCTGAGGAGTATGCCGCGGTTTATCGAAGTCAGGATGCCCTCCGTGACCGAATGGTGACCATTGACCTCGATTTCTTTGATAAGGAAACTGAAATCGCCATCACCGAAACTAAATCAGGCATATCCCGGCATGAGGCGGAAAAGATTGTAAACATCGTTCGGGAGTTAAGGGAGTCAGGAAAATGCGAGTTTGCCCCCACTGTCCGCGGCTGCATCATGATTGCCAAGGCATTGAAGTTCAAGGGTCTTCCATCTAGTGCCAAAAATGGAGTCTTTACCACGATGTGCCAGGATATCTTAGCCTCGGAGACGAGCCGGGTTGGCAGCAAGAGCAGTCAGGCAAAAGTTAAACAGGCAGTTGGGGAACTGGTAACCAAATACTGCTGACAAGAGATGATTTTGTGATGTTAATGGTATTGATATACATTTGTCAGCACTGGGATGCGGATTTGAGGTATATGCCAGGCTTAGCGGCATCATAAATATACCTGCATTAGTGGCTGGTTCGCTTTTTGGATTTATGGGGCTTCTAATCTATATTGAGCCCAGGAGAGGAGGTAACAAATAATGACCTTAGTC
>JAGXOF010000145.1 GCA_023660035.1 Dehalococcoidia bacterium LH_S1 | reverse complement strand
GCGCTGCAGACCAGAACGGGGGGGTGCCACACGGAGTCCTGCGGCGCCAGCATATGCAGGGCCGTCTCATAATCTTTTTTCGCTTTTTCTGCCCGGGCCACATTGTCGCCGTCCGCCTTGGTGATGGCGATGGCGTCGGCAACCTCGATGATTCCTTTTTTGATGCCCTGGAGTTCGTCTCCGGCGCCGGCGAGCATGAGCACAAGAAAAAAGTCCACCATGGATGCAACAGTGGTTTCGGACTGGCCCACGCCCACGGTTTCGACAATAACCACGTCGAAGCCCGCGGCTTCGCAGACCAGCATCGACTCCCGGGTTTTGGCCGCGATGCCGCCTACGGTGCTGCCGGACGGGGAGGGGCGGATATAGACCATGGGATCTGCAAACAGTTTTTCCATCCGCATCTTGTCGCCCAGCACGCTGCCGCCGCTTCTGGCGCTGGTCGGGTCGACCGCAAGAACGGCAACACTTTTGCTGTTTTTCGTCAGCAAACTGCCGAAGGTTTCGATAAACACGCTTTTGCCCACACCGGGAACGCCGGTAATACCGAGACGAATCGGATTGCCTGTATGGGGCAGCAGCGCTTCCAGAATTGCCCCGGCCATCTCCTTGTCCGCCTGAAGGTTGCTTTCGATCAGGGTGATGGTTTTTGCTAAAATACGCCGGTCGCCCGAAAGCACGCCCTTCACGTAATCGTCGGTGGTGAACCTGTCTGCCATTTAGTTTTTAACTATCTATTATTGTTAGTAAACCGCGGAAGCACAGAGACAGGGGCTTCTGTGTTTCCGCGTCTGGTTTATTGTTGTCAAATATTTAATGGGTGGCAGGCGAAGCGCAGCTTGCCCGTGCGATGAATTCGCATCCGATCCCGAAAACATCAAACACCGACAAAGGGAGGTATCAACAGCGTTGACCCACGATAATGTATGATGTCTCTGTCCACCCTCCGTGGTGAAGGTTCTAAGCTCCCAATGCCTTCAGCACCTGGTTGGCCGATTCCGTCAGCATGGTGCCGGGGCCGAACACGGAGGATACCCCGGCATCAAAGAGCATCTGGTAATCCGCGGGCGGGATGACACCGCCGGCGACAACGAGGATATCATTTCCGCCCTGGGCATTCAGCGCCTCGATGAGCTGGGGAACCAGAGTTTTGTGCCCCGCGGCCAGACTGGAAACCCCGACCACGTGCACGTCATTTTCAATGGCCATTTTGGCTGCTTCGTCCGGGGCCTGGAACATGGGGCCGATATCCACGTCAAAACCCAGGTCCGCATAACCCGTGGCAACCACCTTGATGCCCCGGTCGTGACCGTCCTGGCCCATTTTGACCACCAGAATTCTGGGTTGCCGACCCTGTTTTTTTGCAAATGTGTCGGTGCGTTTTCGTAGGGAACTGATGATTTCGCTGTCGCCGAATTCGCCGGCGTATATGCCTGAAATGCACTGGCTCGTGGCCACATAACGGCCGAAGACCTTTTCAATGGCTTCGGTAACTTCACCCACCGTGGCGCGTGCGCGAATTGCCGGAATACAGGCTTCCAGCAGATTGCCGTCGGATTCCGCACAGGCGGTCACGGCCTCGAGGGCCGCTTTGACCTTGTTTTCATCGCGGTTTTCCCGGATTTTTTTCAACTGGGCAAGCTGCTCCTCCCGGACGGTCTCGGGTACTTCCCGTACCTCCAGGG
>JAGXOF010000144.1 GCA_023660035.1 Dehalococcoidia bacterium LH_S1 | reverse complement strand
ATAAATTCCTCTCCCGGCTTCCCTTTGCTATGGAGGATTATGCACTTAACTATAAAAAGAAAAAGAGAACCCAAAAGCCCCATCGCCAGCTTGAGACGCCCAGTAAGACCAACGCCGAAGTCCTGATGAAAGTGGGGTCTTACAGCCCTCTACGCTCTAATCGCGGCTTTGCTGCCCCTCGGGCCTTATCTCCGAAACTCCTATCTAAAGGATTAATCTAAGCACAAGGCAAGGCCTATATTCAGATTAATGACAGAATCTCATTAATAGATCGCAATTTTTCCAACCTCATCACTTTTTCTATCACTTCCTCGGCTATAGTAGGCGATAGACCGCTTGTGGTTTTAAACTTCTCCTTTAGCTCTTCATCGCTTAGGGGATTTTCAGAGGAACCTTTTGGTGCAGGCGTATATTTTTCATATGTTGTACCGTCTTTCATATGCACATTGATATGTGCACTGAGACCCACATTGGAAAGCCCTCTTGCCTTAACCTTTTTTCTCAACGTCTCAAGCCCAGGGTCAAGGACCTTCTCTTCGGTAAGGTTATCTGTTGTTACTTTTCCTTCAGCAAGGGCGAGCGCTGCAAGAAAATATATGCTAAACCTTCCCCCATGCAGCGTCTTGGGCTCGACTATTCCGGCCGCGTCAAGCGGCAGATTATCAACATCTATTTCAATCGCCTTAACATCTTCAATGAGGGGATGGCACTCTTTCTGGATCTCAATCATGAGATCTATAGTTGAATGCACACACAACGGGGCAGGGTATGTCTTAAAACACATCTCAGTGAGGAAAAACCTTCCCCCCAACTCTTTTATGATGGCGTTGTGGTCAGGATTTTCAGTGAATAGTTCAAAAAAGCCGTGTTTCCCGTCAAAGATATCCTTAGAACTGTCAAGCCCCTGTTGAGCAAGAAAACAGGCCATTAAGCCGTCCATGGCGGCCTTGCCGACATGGAAGGGCTTTGACATTGTGCCAAATACATTCCGCAGGCCTCCGCCCGAGGTGGCAGCTATCCCAAGGGCATTAACAATTGTATCAGGCTTAAGGTTGAGGAGCCTTGATACCCCTGCAACAGCCCCAAACCTGCCGATTGTTGAAGTTATATGCCACCCCCTCTCATAATGAACTCGACCTACGCCCATGCCGAGCCTTAATTCTATATCAATAGCAAGGGTAATAGCGGTAAGGAGGTCCTTTCCATTCGATTTCATATATTCTGCCGTAGCCAGAATTGCAGGAAGGCTTGGGGCGGTAGTATGCAATATGGTAGACATGTGGTAATCATCAAAATCCAGGGCATGGGTTAACATGCCATTTACAAGAGAGGCGCTTGGAAGGTGACACTTCTTATTGAGTCCGATTAAGGTTGCCGGCCCTGTGCTTGAGAAAAGTGATAGGTATTTCTGTGCAACAGAACTGACGTCACTCTTTGCCCCTGCAATGGTAACCCCCAGCCAGTCAAGAAAACACAGCTTGCCCATCCTTAAGGTGTCCTGTGGAATATCAGCAAACTCTGTCTCGGCTACATAGACTGCAATTTCTTTGGTAATATTCATGGTCTTTTTCCTTTCTAAATTTTATGGTTTTCCCCTCACATGACGATAAATGGCCCAAGGAGTTCTGGCAAACCAGATTCCCAAGGGATTATTTGTCCTGGCTTCAAGATGTGTTTACAGATTGATATGCCAGAACCTCCCTCTTTTC
>JAGXOF010000143.1 GCA_023660035.1 Dehalococcoidia bacterium LH_S1 | reverse complement strand
CTATTTACCGCTGTCTCTGCTGCCTTTAAATCCATCTAAGCTCCTTAAATAAAATTAGGGGTATGCACTTGACTCCCCTTCAGATATTAGGCCGTCATTCATGGGTTTGTAACTCTTCTGTGGGTGCCGCGACCAAGCACTGGCTCGACGGTTACTGCTTGTCCCCCCAAACGGTAGAACAGTTTTCCGGGAGAATGGGAGGTCCGTCGATTGAATCGGAATGCATACTCGTCAAGATAGTAGTCTCCAGGCTGTCTAGTAAGTCCGACTGGGAAATTTTCTCTCCCACCTTGGGAGCAAAACATGGGGCTTATTGCCACATTTTCCCCACTTGGGGGGCTAAAATCTGCTAGTTGCATGGCTAATTCCCCACTATGCCCTCTTTGCTTACCCTTTTTGGACAGCCTGTCTAGGTGAGAACGATGGATACCACCTTGATAAGTTCCCAACAACCAACGCTTGACCAGGGAAGCCACACGGTTGACCTCGGGCAACAGGTTCTTTCCGACTACGGCTTCTTTCCGAATGATCTGGTGCGTATACCCCAGTTCGGACAAACCGCCGTAACCTCCCCATCCATCTGTCTGGACAATACTGCCCGGTTCGACTCCCTCTTTAATGGCCTCCTCCAAACTGGGGCCAGAAGCATCAGGTACACGCCTGAGTCGAATCCGCGCGGTCTTGCCTTGCTTAAGCTCTACCATGATAACAACCAATGCCTTACCTGCTGCTCCTCGCCCCCGCTTACCCGGCTTCTCCCCACCTATGTAAATCTCATCTGCTCGGATCGTGCCAGAGAGCCGATCCCGACCAGGTCGGACCATAGCACGGCGAAGCTTGTGCAGCCACGTCCAAGCTGTGCGATAGCTGTTGAGACCAAGAACACGTTGCAATCCGAGCGTATTCGCTCCATATTTTTGACTTGTCAGGAGCCAAATAGCACGAAACCAAAGTCTCAAAGGCTTCCTGGTGTCTTGGAATATGGTGCTGGCCGTAACCGTGGTTTCGAAATGACAACGGACACAACGGTACAGCTCCCGCCTCATAGGCCACGCTTTCGGGCATCCACAGTGAGGGCATCGAAACCCTTCTGGCCACCGAACCTTGAACAAGTATTCGATACATTCTTCCTCAGTAGTAAACCGCTCTTCGAACTGGAGCAATGTTTTCGGATAATCCTCCACCGAACATCATTCTATGCAGCGTCCTTAGGGGAGTCAAGTGCATACCCCTATAAAATTATACTTCCAACCATCAAAAACTTCATACCCCCGCTCGCTATATTCCGAGCGTATGCCATCCAACGTCAAGACATACCCTCCAGCCGGGGGGTCTCCCCCTCCCTGAGATATCAATGATCCCCAGAAACGGCACAATGCCACTTTACAACCCAAAAATCGCCCTTTAATCAGGTTGCCTCCATTGTATCCCTCATGCCCCCATTAAAGCTATTACCCGGACAAGCTTCTCCCAGCATCACCACACTTTCTAGTTCTATGGTTCACATCTTGTTCCCTTTACTAAATTCTCTAACGCTTTTCCACAGTGTTGGCTTAACGGGAAAATCCCCCTACGTAAGGGAACTGGTATATAAATGTTCAACTTGCCAAATTCTTCTTCATAGATTGGATTGTCAGGAAAAGCCTTAATTGTCTTGGTTCTAAGAACTTATCCGTAAATAAAACTTGCCTTTCGGAAGGCGATTATAGCAGCAGCCA
>JAGXOF010000142.1 GCA_023660035.1 Dehalococcoidia bacterium LH_S1 | reverse complement strand
TGATGCTTCTGGCCCCAGTTTGAAGGAGGCCATCAAGGAGGCGGTGGAAGTGGGTGGTATTGTCCAGACAGATGGATGAGGAGGTTACATTCGCCATCATCCCGCCTATTTGAGCGGTCTGACCGCCAAGTTACCCTCATCTACCTCCAAAATCCTGTTCATCCTCTCCAGGGACAGGATTATGCTGGGCCTGGGGTCTGTAGCAGTGGCACAAAGCCCCGTTCCCCCTCCCCTGGGGATGACGGATATATGCTCCCTGTTTGCATACTTCAGAATATCGGATATTTCCCCGGGATGCACCGGCTTGACCAGCACCGAATCGACACCGGGCTCTGGTCTGATCAACTCAGGGGTCTCATCCACCAGGTAATCCCTTAAACTGTCTATTTCAGTCACAACCCAGTGGTCGCCCATAATACTCTTTAGTTCCTCCACTACCTTCTGTTCCATTTCCCACTCCGATGCGTGCTTGTTCAAACCAAACTCAAACTCGGGTTCACGTCCAGGTCCCAGCCGGACGTTATACCATGCGTTAGCCTGAAATACCCACAGGCCGCAATCATGGCCGCATTGTCGGTGCAGAGATAGGGCGGAGGGATAAGGACCTGAACAGGGGCACGCCGCAGGATTGTCTCGCGGAGTTTCGAGTTAGCAGCTACTCCCCCGGCCAGGAGGATCTGCTTCACCCCGTGACTCCTGGCAGCGTCGGAGGTCTTGGTCACCAGGACATCCACAATCGACTCCTGGAAGCCGGCTGCTATCTCCCTCGCCAGGAGACTGGACTGAGGCGTGTTCTCATCATCCATAATCCCCAGGTCACGTACCATGTGAAGCACCGCCGTTTTGAGTCCGCTGAAACTGAAATCATCGGTGCCTTTGAGCCATGCCCGCGGCAAGTGCCGGGGGTTTTCAGCGTCTTTGACAGCCTGCTCGATGACCGGACCGCCCGGGTAACCCAACCCAAGTACCCTTGCCACCTTGTCGAATGCTTCTCCTGCGGCATCATCGCGGGTCCTCCCCAGCTGCCTGTAGTCACCGTGGCCATTCATCAGCATCAAATCCGTATGCCCACCGGATACAATCAGGCACAGCAGAGGAAATTCCGGATGGATATCGCCGGCAAGCCAGTGGGCATAAACGTGTCCCTCAAGATGGTTAACCCCAATCAGGGGAAGATTATGAGCCAGGGCAACCGACTTCGCGAGGTTCACCCCCACAAGGAGCGAGCCCGCGAGTCCCGGTCCGTTGGCAACGGCGACAGCCGAGATATCAGTGAGGGTGCATTCAGCCTCTTCCAGCGACCTCTGTAAAATCGGCAATGAAGAAAGCAAGTGCTGGCGCGAAGCCACTTCGGGGACCACGCCCCCATATCGAGCGTGAAGTTCCACCTGCGAAGCCACGACGTTGGAAAGGATTCTGGAACCGTCTTCAACGACAGCGGCAGAGGTTTCGTCACAGGACGTTTCGATTCCAAGTATCTTCATGAACTCTCTCGCTTCCCTCATCCATTCTAGCAGCCCGATTCACATTCCAACAGATTATCGTTCTCAAATCATACTATCGGGGAAATAGCCTGTGGACACTAACTGGGGCAACATGTAAACTAGAAAATGACAAAGGATGAATTCCGCCGAAAGTCACGGGTAACGTTTATGGACAAGAAAAGCATTGAAATGCTGGAGTTTAACAGGGTCAGGGAAATCCTGGCCGGCCACACGGATTTTGCCG
>JAGXOF010000141.1 GCA_023660035.1 Dehalococcoidia bacterium LH_S1 | reverse complement strand
GGAGTGTGCTAAAGGGGCAGGTGATGGCCACTATAGGGGCGGGGACGATGGTGTACACGCGGTTTTGAGCAAGGGTGGCAAGCCCTGTTTAATATGCCGCGGGGATATTGACCTGCGGGGCTTTAAGTGGTATTCTTTCACCGTCCCAATCTTTCTCTCTCAGTAAGCTTATCCGGTTAGTGCTAATGATATGATTCAAGGTAAAAGTCGACAAGCCAGCGAAATCTGGGAAGCCGCTCTAGGCGAACTGGAGCTGCAGATAAGTAAGGCGAATTATCGAACTTGGCTGAAGGAAACAGTCGGGTTATCCTACGACGATGAACAGTTTACTGTCGGGGTACCGAATGTTTTTACTCTGGAGTGGCTGGAAAAGCGCCTTTTCGCTCTCATAAAGAAGACCTTGGACGGAATCATCGGCTATCCCCTCGAGGTTAGATTCCAGGTTCTACAAGGCCAACAAGGAGAGACTCATTCTTCCCAAGCAAGACATCCAGCACTATACCCCTCCTCTCTCAACCCCAAATACACATTCTCTTCATTCATAGTAGGAAGCTGTAACCGGCTGGCTCATGCCGCGGCGCTAGGGGTAGCAGAGAACCCGGGGAATGTGTACAATCCCCTTTTCATCTACTCAGGGGTGGGATTGGGAAAGACACATCTCTTACACGCCACCGGCCACGCTGTGGAACAAAACCAGTGGCGGGTGATTTACGTCACCGCCGAGCAGTTCACGAATGAGTTTATCGCCTCCATCCGAGAGAGGAGCACTGAGGAATTTCGCAACAAATTCAGGAATGTCGATGTCCTCCTCATCGATGATGTGCACTTCCTCGCAGGCAAGGAGCAGACTCAGGAGGGGCTTTTCCATACTTTCAATGCCCTCCATGCCGCAAACCGCCAGATAATCCTTAGCAGCGACCAGACACCCAAGGCGCTCACACTCCTGGAGCGACGCCTCCGATCTCGGTTTGAGTGGGGCCTCATCGTGGATATTCAGCCACCCGATCTGGAAACACGGATAGCTATACTACAGGCAAAAGCACAGGAACTGAAGGTCTCCATGCCCATTGACGTTCTTAACCTTATCGCGCGGAAGGTCCAGAACAATGTGAGGGAACTAGAGGGTGCCTTAAATAGAGTCGTGGCCTATGCCAAGCTCATGTCTGCCCCAATCACCGAAGAACTCGCCTTGGAAGGACTGGCGGACCTGACATCAAGCGAACCAAAGAGAAGCATGACCCCCTCATTGATAATTCAAGCAGTGGCGGACTACTTCCAGGTGGACCAGGACATGCTTTACGGAAAGGGCCGCGGCAAGTCCATTGCCTTGGCCCGGCAGATAGCGATGTACCTCTTGCGCGAGGAGCTGGGGTCACGCTGGACCGAAATCGGGCAAGCCTTCGGTGGCAGAGACCACAGTACTGCCCTCCATGCTCACAGGAAGATCGCTGCAGAAATGGAGGAGAGTCCGGCTCTTCGGAAGGAAATCCTCCAACTTAGAGAGCAGCTTTACTCGCAGTCGGGATGAGGATTAGCACGCAGGGAATGTGGATAAGTCCGTGATTTTTGTGGAAAACTGTTCATTTTTGTGGAAAACCTTCACCGATAAACACACCTCCCCATTCCACATTTTTCTTGCAAGAAGTCCTTACCATTTTCATCCACACTAACTGTGCAGGACTTATTCAGGAAAACCGTTTCCAGTATCGACTTATAGAGCTGCAGGAGAAACGA